>DASPHS010000122.1:0-2834 GCA_035629475.1 Saccharimonadales bacterium (SeqCode) | reverse complement strand
GCAGCCGCGGAAGGCATGGGTTCGACCACCGGTATTTTGTACCGGGCGCTTACCAGCCTGGCAGTTATGGGCGGTAAACAACACGTCGTGGAACATACAGTGCGAGACCGTGTGCAGGAGTGGGGCTTGCGTCAGTAGGTACTGACGACAAACAAATAATAGCCTGCTTGATATATAGATCGGATAACTATGCGAGCACCTAATCACGACCCTCTTACCGTCTTGAAGGCCCTGCGTAGCACGAGCGGTGCCAGTATGCACGCTGGCGTATACACCATGTTCAGGCTGCTGGATGCAATGCCACAGGGTCTCACATCTACCGAAGCCACTAGGCTTACGGGGTATAACCGGTCGCCCGTTGTCATGGGCTGTCAGGTATTGCGGGCCCAAGGGTGTGTGACCTCGGAAGTTGTCCCCACTTATGAACGCGGCAAAGACCCGACCGTCTGGACGGGTACGCCAAAACTCGTAGCGGTGACGGGCGAGTATAACGCGCTCGTTGCTACCTTGCTGTCGCCATGCATGTCCGAGATTGCTGGGCGGGAACTGAGCGCCCAAGATGTACGGACAGCCGCCCTCGGGCGTCTGGCGAGTGGTCTGCGACTGGACATATCCCCTGCCGACGAGCCGGCTGTCTTTGCAGCCATGCCCCAGCGCATGGGTCACGCACATTCCATAGCCCACAGGGCACTTATGGGCATGGCCGAAATAGAAGGCATGGCACGGCATTTGCATAATGAGCTGTTTGCGATTACCAAGTAGCCGCGTCAATACAGCTGCTTGCCCTACTGATTGACATACGGTACATTACGAGCATTATGCGGCCGCCCACGCTTGACCCTATTCCCGTTCTGAGGACTTTCCGTGCGACCCGGGGCGCCAGTATCGATGCCGGTGTGCGCACGATGTTCCGGCATTTGGATGTCATGCCTCACGGCCTGACGGTGGCTGAAGTCATGGAGTGCACCGGGCATAACAGGGCTACCGTATTTACGAGCTGCCAGGCCTTACAGGCGCGCGGTTGTCTAGCCACGAGTGTCGCAGAAAGTCCTGAAAGGGGCAAAAACCCTACATTGTGGATCGGTACGCCCAAACTTGCTGCTGTGGCCGCCGGTTATAACGAGCTGTTGGCCGACATCATGTCCCCGCACATCTCGGAGGCTACTGGCCGGGACCTCCTCGGCGGTGAGGTCCGAGCCCTAGCCCTTGGCCGCTTGGCGGGTAGTCTGCGGCTGAACGTAGCCTCGACCGATGAGGACGCCTTATTCGCGGCCACGCCGGCACGGCTGGGTCACGCACACACGGTGGCGAACAGAGCTTTGCTGAGCTTGGCGGCCGTGGAAGGCGTTGAGCGGTTTGTGGAGAATGAGATTATGGCGCTTACAAGGTAATGCAGCGTAGTCCCTAGCCAAGGTTGCTTTCTAACTGATAAACACCCTGCTGGTGAGTAAGCTGGTAGGTCATATTCTTGCGCTCAACCACAATCTTCCAGCCTTTTGCTGAGGCGATGTCAAAGAACTTTTGGTCGGGGTTAAAAGCTATGGGGTTGTCTACAATTTCGAGCATTGGTGCGTCGCTGGCGCTGTCACCTATGGCGTAGCTGCCGTCAGTTGTCAGGTTGTGTTCGGTAATGAGCCTGTTGAGTACTTTGGCCTTATCAAATATAGGCGTGTCTATCTTGCCGGTAAACATGCCGTCTACCTGTTCTAACGTGGATCCAACGGCTATATCAAAGCCATAATGCTTGGCCAGCTCGTCTACTACTTCTTGCTGTGAGCCGGATATTGCAATCAGGATGTAGCCTTTGGCTTTGAGTTCTTGCGCAAGGTTTCGAGTGTAGGTAAAGGTCTGGTCTTTGTATTCCGCAAAGACATCTTGGGCGATAACTTCATATTCTGCGGGACTGATGGTTTTGAGCGCTGCAATGTATTCCGTTACCAGCACGTCCTCGTAGGCAGCAAAGCCGTTATCGGTGGTGCGCTGCTTCCAGTTCATGCGTGCTTGGTGAATGCGCTCGTGCGCGCCATCAGGCAGATGGCCATGTTTGCCAAGGCTGTGAACTATGGCGTGGAACAGTTGCCAGCGGATGAGGGTTCCATCGAGGTCGAAGGCGGCGAAGGGTTTCATATAGCTATTCTATAACATTTAACTTATTTCGATGGTGGCATCATTCATCTCCTGAGGGTAATCAAGATATATGATCAGACACTAGCGTTCTATTCAGGTATAATATTGTTTAGTATCCTCTAATGACCGCGCAGGAGTTTCTATAAATGAGCCAAAAAGAAGCCTTTTCTCGGGTTGTAATTGACCGTAAATTACGAGAAGCAGGTTGGAATATTGAGGACTCTTCTCAAGTAATTTTTGAAGACCATGGCGTGGCCGGGCGAGCTGATTATGTTCTAAAAGATTCAAAAGGTATGCCGCTGGCAGTTATAGAAGCGAAATCTCCAGATATTGATCCCTATAACGCCAAAAAACAGGCTCGTGATTACGTTGAACTTCAGTACCCCATGGTGGATTACATCTATTTGGCTAACAACGAAAAAATATATTTTTGGGATCTTGGCCATGGCGATGCTATTCCTGCAGATGCCGGCTTCTTCTCGCGAGAAGATCTAGAGCGTAAAAGAGCATCTGGTCGCGTTAATAATGTTGAGCCACTTTTGCAAAAAGAAGTCACAGCAGATTATTTTAGTGACGTTAGCGACATCATAAAACCATATTACTATCAGGTAGACGCCTGGAACGCTATCGCCAAAGATTATGACCAAAAGCATAAGCGGGCCTTTTTGCTGGAAATGGCAACCGGAACCGGTAAGACCATTTTAGCT
>DASPHS010000121.1:0-7469 GCA_035629475.1 Saccharimonadales bacterium (SeqCode) | reverse complement strand
TCAATAATACTCAGGTTATTCTGCAAAACAGTGGCAGGTTCGCCAGAAAAGGCATTGGCACTGAAGTCATAATAATTACCAGATAGGTTCTGCTGGTAATCCGCCCACACTACTGCAAATTCATCTGTACCGGGCCTATTTTCTACGCGCAAGAAGCGCGTTTCACCCGGTGCGTTATTAGGGTTAATCGTAAAGTTCGTCTCGGCGCCCCATGTGCTGGTCGAAGCGGTAAACCGCCGGTAACTGACCTGTTGGTTGGCCGCACCACTGCCGCTGCCGTAAAATGCTACGGCATCGCCCGTACTGGTATAGGCCAGGTCAAACCGGGGTGTGTAGGTCGTGGCCGAGCCACCGCCACCGGTGTCCGTCCAATCCAGCACCCAGGCTGAGCCGTTCCAGCGGTACATTTCGTACTGGCCGTTGGTGTTGGATATCATCGTCAAGCGCTCGTTGCGCGTTGGCGAGTTAAAGGTACGGACAAAGTGCGTTGCGTTCGCTACAGTCGCCATGTTGGCTTGGGCGCTCCAGGTGTTGGTCAGGGCGGTGTAGTTTTTGTAAGGCGTCGTGGCAGAAGCTTGCGTGGCATAGTACAAATAGCCGTCGCCGGTCATGGGCAGGGCCGCAGAGGCTGGCTGGATGGGTATGTTCACAATTGCCAAAGCCAGGGCCAGCACAGCAAGCAATATCCGCTTAGCCGGGAGTGAAGGGCGCGCTATACGCACCATTTACTCCTCAGGTGTCTGCTTTGATTTGGGACGAGTGCCAGGAATTTTGATAGTCGTACCGGGTGCGAGGTGATAGGGTGGCTTCAAGCGGTTCAACTGGGCAATAGTTTTCCAGTTAGTACGGTAGGTGGTTGCCAGGGACTGGATATCATCACCCTCAGCAACTTTGTACATAAATGCCTTACGCCGCATACGCCGAGTAGATAGCACCCGCCAGACGGCATAGCCTGCGCCGCCGAGCAGTACTGCCAGTATGCCAAGTTCAATTGCCAACGCCTTGGACTGTGGTGCAACAAACACGGTGCGGCTTGGAAGCGCCATAGGCTTGGACAGCTTTGTTTCTTCCTGGGTAGTCTGCAACTGCCGATAGCTGACAGCACCGCCAACTTTGTACCAGCCGCCCCAGAACGGCTTATCAAGTTCGATGTTAAAGCGGCTTTCGGTGTCACGCAAAATAGGGAACCGGCCACCATCTTTTTCTTTGGTATCACCAAAGAGCCCCTTAACCGTTACGTCCAGCTGGGCATCAACAGATACGTTACCGGAGTTGAACAGCAATGGGCTGGCGAGAATTTTATCTTTCTGGCGGTCAACCTTGAACTCTTTGATCGTCAGGGCAGTCTTCACATCGCCCGGCACCATCACGGCAACACGCAGTGCGCTGCGGAAGCTTAATACGATTCCGTTGCCGGTAGCCTCATTCTTGCGGATGTCCTGAATGGCGATACAGCCGTTCTGCTCGCCCACGTCCGCAGTAGCCGGCACAGCAACAGTGAAGGGGATAACTTCTTCGGTGTGAGCAGCCAGTACGACTTCTGTTTTAGCCAGCTTAATCCAACTACCGACATTTTTCTTTTCTTCCACCTGCTGTTTGCAGGCAAAGGCACCATCGCTCGACAGCTCAGAGTCTACCGGGTAGACAGCGATAGTCTTGCGGCTATCGGTATTGTTAATAACCCGGATACCGTCTTGGGCGGTCTTACCGGGTGCTAGTTGATAAATAAAGATAGACTTGGCGCGTGGATTGTCAGGGTTGGGCTTTGCCGGTACGGCACCAACACCATAGGAGTCAATAGCGGTCGCTTGTCCACCGCTATTGACTCCACCAACTACAACGCTAGCCACAAGTGCTACGAGTAAGAGTAATGTACGTTTCATAAGTTTGTGTTTTTTAATATCCGTTTTTGCAATCTACCTTTAAGCGTATAGTGCCGGATGAATACAGTCAAGAAGTATTGCTGCTATAAGAGAGGGAGTAACCTAGGAGGCTACGACGGTAATGGTCATACCCAGAGTGTACGCACCGGCCGCTTGTTCAGCTGGAATGGTCTGGGAAAGGGCGGTACCAGTCAGATACCCACGCCAGTTGTCGTCAGATGCCGCAGCAGCGTTCAAAAGGGTAGCGCTGTTAGTAGTGACCTGGGTAAACGAAGTGCTCGAGCCCTTGGTAATGTTGGTGGCTGTACAGCTTAAACAATCAGTAGTAAGCACCGAGGCAGTAGGATTTACTGTCAGCTGGCCGGCCCTGTCATCGGGGTCGTTGCCGCTTACTGTGTCACTACATCCGCTCGTACCGCCGTCGTTGAAGTCATAGGTAGCAGTGCCGTTCGTCCAAACCGCGGTAGGGCCGGTCGTTGCGGCGATAGAGAGCACCCAGCCGTTGTTGGCGCCACCAGGATTAATAACATATTCGCGTTCGGAATCAGAGCCAAGGCTTGCAGTGGAGGCACTGCCACCGCTTTGACAGTCGAAGCTAAAGGGCTTGGCTGAGAAAGCCGCTGACGGGCTGGCTACGGGCACCCGTGAAGCATTCAAAATATCAGTAGACAGCGTACCAGCCGTAATAGTCTGGTTCAATGTAGGGGTCGGCGCCCCGTATACCACTTTTTGGGTACTATACGATCCAACTGTGCTGATACCCAAAACCAGCACAACTAACATTGCGAGACGCCTCATCATTCGATGCAAACTCCATATTTACACATTCAATTATCATAAGCGTAACCGGTAGCGCTTATGCTGTCAACGCTAAATTGTTATAAATCTTACAAAAGGTTGACCGATGAAGTGTTAATAGCGAACATGTTCAGGAAGCGGCCACCGTGATCGTCATATTAAGGCTATAAGCACCTGCTGCTTGTTCAGCTGGAATAGTTTGGGAAAGCGTGCTGCCGTACAAATAACCACGCCATACATCATCCGATCCTGCGGCGGCTGTCAGCAAGGTCACGCTGTTGGCGCTGGTCTCTACGAATGCTGCAGTTGAGCCCTTGGTGATGCCCGTCAGCGTACAGCTTACACAGTCAGCAAGCACCGTGCCGGCGTTGGGATTGATTGTCAGCTGGCCAGCACGGCCGTCAGTATCGTTCGGGCTCGTATTGTCAGTACAGCCACCCGTGCCAGCATCATTAAAGTCAAAGGTATTGCCGCCGCTGGTCCACAGTGCCGTGGCACCGCTGGTGGCAGCTATACTCAAGGTCCAGCCATTATTAGCAGCATTAGGATTCAACACATACTGTCGCTCTGCAGTACTGCCCAGGGTCCCTGTAGAGGCGCTACCACCAGTCTGGCAGTCAAAACTGAAGGCCTTGGCGGTCATGGTCGCTGATGGGCTAGCCACCGCCACGCGTGAGCCGTTCAAAATATCTGTCGATAGCGTGCCGGCGTTAATAGCCTGGTTCAGGGTGGGAGTATTCGCAGCAAAAACAAGTCCGGATAGTCCGAAGGTCAGTACACCAATAATAAGAAGGCTGACTAATTTTCGCATGTAAGTTTGGATTGTTTTTGTTTTTGTAAATCCTACCCAAAGTGTATAACGGTAGCGGTTAGAGCGTCAAGGCGGAACAGTAGTGTCTATACATAGGACATATATCACACACCCCTAATACATATGACTGCAAGCTAATTGCTTACACTGGCCGGTGTGTGGCGGGTGCTAGTGTTGAGGTACTACTAAGGGAGGGCAATAGCATGATTCATATAAGTAATTACATACGCCAGGCAAAGTACCTTGCAGTAACGGGTATTGCGACAGCAGCGCTGACACTTGGCGTTGTGGCTGCCGTGCCAGCCGCCAGCGCCTCGGCAGTAAGTTGTCGGGTATTTACGCCGGTAATAGCAGGCTATGAAGCCGGGATGCGCTATACTGCCAAATCCTTTGTACCAGGCAGTAGCACATCGGGCTGCAAAGACATCAATATACGGAATGTTCAAAATAAGCAGGTCAGTGGCGATACCTGCGCGACCTTCAAAGTGCAGTTCTTTCCTACATGGGGACAGGACTACTACGGCAAAGCAAAACAGGTTTGCTCCAAAGGGCCCAACGGACCAGTCGTACCAATAGCCACCGATGTGCTGAACGGTACGGAATACCGGGTATGGTATAACGTTGAAAACCTGTCACACACGCACACATTCCAAATTGTAGACTAGCACTTGTCAGCAATTTGCTTTGCCCGCTACTGACTGGCAGTACGGGCAAGCTGTATCAGGGCAGCCGCCGCTCGTAGCACTCGTTGTGCATCTTCAATGCCGAACAGATCACGCTCAGGCACAAAATCAGCGTCGTAGCGTGAATGCGTGACCTCATGCGGTGCATAGCCCGTTCCATGCTCGTTGTAGCGCAGCCCGCCTGGCACACTGCTGTCGCTCATATGAACCCTGTGGTGCTGGCTAACGGTCGCGAAGGCATATTGGCCGTCCTCGCCGGCATCTCCCAAGCCGGATGCATAACTCACGCGCACACGTGGGCAATCGGCATCCAATGGCTCGGCGCCCGTGGAGAGCACTTGAATGGTCTCCACACTCGTTTCCCCCACATATGCCTGGGAGAATATGCGTTGGCCGGCATCATCGGCCACGGGCGTGACAGTGCCACAGGCTTGCATCAGGGCATCAGCCTCGTTGATTATAGCCGTTACAGCACTCCTAAACTCTGGTGAGCCCTGGATCATACGCACTACCTACGACCACTTACATAAAGAACGTATTATAAAATAATAATGCTCTTCTGTACATGATACCGCCTGTACTACCTTGGGCTGCTATCTTTTAGGCAGGTGGAAGGCAAACCCCGTACCGGCGGTGGCCAGCGCATCTTCCAGATGGCCTATGGTGCGTGCCGCATGGTCAGGCGACGCCGTTGCGGTATGGGACGCCCTGAGTAGGTCACCCACTATATCTCGCTCAAAGCTGACACGTCGATCAGAAAAAGGAGCATAGCCCAGTATGCTCTGTGTTCCACGCTCCAAGGCCACGCCGCGGTCATCACGGGCCTGCAGCAGTGCTGCCACTACTGTCGCTGCCTCGGCATCATAGTGCGCTCCTACTTCAATGACGTTGCTATGACCCAGCAGGTCCGGGCCGCTACTCATTTCGGCGCCGGTCGTAAGACACAAGCCGCGTACACACATCATAATTTCGTTGTACTCAGCATCGAGCTGTATGAGGTTTCCGACTTCACGATTCCTGACATTTTGTGGGAATGCACTGAGCGATGTAAAGGTCAGGTTGTCATAGCGTGGCGTGCTGCGCGCAAACAGTTTAGGGAACGGGGTGTGCATGACACCGCCAACCATGACGATTGGCTCGTACAGGGGATCGTCATGCTCGTTTTCACCCACGTAGCTGAAGCCAGCAAGCAGCCGGCTCAGCGAAACACTACCAATTGAAGGATGCAGGCCAGTTGCCGCCAGTTTTTCCTTGGGCGATGGAGCGTACCAGCTATCGAAGCCAAGTTTATCGGCCAGGAGTTTTTGGGTGAAAAATCCAAGAGGTGGAGTTACCCCGCCAATAGACACCGGATGTGGCTCAACGTTGGCAATCACTCCGAACCGTGACGGATTGATTTCGCCCAAGTGCAGCTCAGGATTTACGGCTAAACCAGCACTTGTGGTGGTGTTACCCAGTATATGAGGCGCAAAGAAGGCCTGCTCAAGCAGCAGCTCCAGCCGTGGCCGGTCAGTCATCCACTGCGTCGGTGTACTGACTACATTAGGGTGTGTTTGCTCACTTTCCGGACGGGAACCAGTCAGCAGGCGCAGGCTGGTCTGACCCGACTCACTGATAGCTTCGGTTACAATCGCCAGGTTGAGCACCGGCCGCCAATCAGTATCCCTAAAAAAGGCATAGGGGTCGGCAGGGTCTATCCGCGCTGGCGCCCACAGACCCGGAAGGTTGGGACCATCCGGGCTGCGCAACTGAGCTTCAGTGAAGCAGGGTAGGCGTGGGGGCATTGGGGACAGCTTAGAACTTGGTGCTGTCTTTGTCCAGGTTAGTGGCCTTTTGCCAGTCGGCAAGTGTCTTGATGGCGGAATTATTCCAGCCCCAGGCGAATGAGCCCTCGTAATGGTACTTGTTGCCACTGAACTTAAAGCCACGGCCCGAGGGGTTCACCGAAATGGCATACACTGCCGCGCCACCGCGCTGGGTCACCTTGTTGTTGGTAATGGCTAGGCCATCGACGGAACTGCCGTAGGCGCCACCGGTTTCGATGTCGAACATCCAGGAGTCGACCGGCCCAAGCGTGTTGGCGGTCACGGTCATATTTTTGTTACAGCGCAGGATCATACCAACCGATGACTTGAGGGTGCTGCCGGTCGTCCGACCTGAAGCAGTATTGTTACTGAAGACGTTGTTGGAGCAGAGTGCCGAGCCGTCAGTACCGGTTTCGATGATGTTGTCGTTGTTATAGATCTTGTTCCGTACCATTTGCACGTTTGAAGCCTTGAAGATTTCAAACCCACCACCGTCGGCCACATAGTCCTGTGAGGGGCCGGCGTTGTTGTACAGCGTGTTGCCTTGAGCAAGCGGACCGGGGCTCGCTGTAATGCTGTCGAAGGTAATGGCAACTCCACCGTAGTCATCGTTGTCATTCACCGACTTAGGAGTGTTCCAGATTATCACGTCATTATCGTGGATCTTGTTGTTCAACACTTTACCGTTCTGTCCGCCGCCACTCACATTAATGCCTGAGCCGTTATGGTAGATATCATTGTTCGAAAGGGTAAAGCTGTTGGCGCCAATAGTCGATATGCCATAGCAACCAACCGGCAGGCCATGAGAGTTCTTGCCGCGGCTGTCAGCAATCGTCATCTTGGAAACGGTGACGCCAGTGGTATTGCCCACGTAGACACCGCTGTTGCCAGCCGTCGATGGCACACAGCCAGTTACGGTCATGCCAGAGAGGGTCGTCTTGCTGGCATTGATAGCCACGACATGCTTCACGCTGGCTGTGCCTTTAATGACTACTTTTTCATTGGTTGCGCTGGTAATAGTCAGCCCGGGCCGGGTGACCGAGAAAGGTGCATAGGTACCAGCTTTGACGCGAATCGTTGCACCAGTGGAGGCAGCACCTACTGCTTTTTGGATGGTCTTCCATGGAGCCGAGGCTGAGCCGTTAGCGCTATCACTGCCGTTAGGCGCTACGTAATAGGTGGGACCGCCGTTTGGGGCTGGCGGGTCAGTGTCGCGGGTAATATTCACGCGGTCAGCGACAACGTAGGTGCCGGTGGCAGCGCTGTTCTTCTTGCCGGTAACACGCATGGTTACCACGTGCTTCTTGGATTCCAGTACGGGAGAGGTGTACACGATAGGCTGGTGGGTAGACTTGGTAGCAAAAGCGTCAACCTCTTGCTCGGGGCCGTTATCAATCGATACCGCCATGATTCCCATACGGGGACCTTTTTCGCTATACAGGCGTACTTGTGTGCCGGTAAAGCTCAGTTTATAGGTAGCGTTCTTGGT
>DASPHS010000120.1:0-4765 GCA_035629475.1 Saccharimonadales bacterium (SeqCode) | reverse complement strand
GGATGTATGGCACAAAGCCAGTCACACCGGCTGCCAGAAAGGCCGCTAAACCCACCCAACCCAAAGAAGTCCAGTGCGTCCTTAGGTGGAGCAGCTGCGCGAACCGCCGCATCGATATGAAGATAAGTATGGTGGCCAATATGAACGCAACAGCAATCAGCCCGCTATCGACCCAGAACAAAAAGCCGGTTAGCGCCACCAGGACGGTCTGCAACTGCGCCACGCCAAGCAAACCAATGCCAGCGCCCAACAGGATATAAATGCGACGGAACCCCCCTTTGAAGTGCTGCCGGGCGCGCAAGAAAAAGGGCAAAGCGCTCACACTCAGGACCGCCTGCGCTACAAGAATAGCGTTACCGGCCCGCGAACCGTTTTCACCAGGGTCAAAAAAGAGTAGTGTCGCAGCACCCAGCACAGCGCTCAGGCCGACCGCCATCCATGCCCACAACCTGAATCGCTGCTGCTTGCTCACCCGCTATCCTACGATGCTATGGATACGGGCAACGATTTCCTCGGGAGAACTGTCGCTTTTAATAATGAATCCCGTCGCACCCATGCCCATCGCACGGTCAAAATCTTCTTTCTGGCCAAGATTAGACGTAACGAGTACGGGAATCTGCATCAGGCGAGGATCTTTTTTGATGTCTGCAAGTGTGGAAAAGCCGTCTTTGCGGGGCATAATCAGGTCGAGCAGTATAATCTGCGGTATCCAGTCTTGCAGTATTCCCAGGGCCTCCTCACCATCCGTAGCCATTTTAAATTCAAAACCGGCCTTTTCCATGGTCACCCTATAGGCCACACTAAGATATTTATCATCTTCGACTACGAGGACTCTAGACATAGTTTTACACGCTTTCTCGCATAAACGGGCGTATCATGTCGACAATTTCGTCAAGCTGATACTCTGCCTTGAGGATGTATTTCTTGGCCCCCAAGTCCATCATCTGCTTCACTTTTTCATGGCTTGCCGAGTTACTCACTACGACAACCGGGACGCCCGCCCATTGCGGATTATTTTTTAACTGCTGCATGAACACGAGACCGTTCATATCCTTTAGATAATAGTCCAACCATATAGCGTCGGGCAACGTATCTATCTTGTCGAGGTAATCCAAGGCCTGCTTTGCACCCCGGCACGACAGCACATCCACATCAAGCACATCGAGTGCTTTGGTAATAGCGCGGAGTAGCAGGTCTTCATCTTCTATGACCATGATGGTCGGTTTCTTGCTTGTCATACGGCGCTCCTATTCATCTAGCACTACCTCACCCTCTTTGGATTCCATGCCGGCCATTGGCAGCGTGAACCAGAATGTCGTACCCTGCCCCTGCGCTGACTTGAACCATATTTTGCCGCCCGATGACTCAACAATAGCCCGTACGAGGTACAGCCCCAGACCGGTGCCATCTGTTTCAAGGCTGGCCACATTACTGGCCCTAAAGAACTTATCGAATATCTTATCCTGCTGGTCGGCGGGAATACCGACACCGTTGTCAGCAATTTGCGTAATCACCTGGTCGTCCTTGCGGGATATGAAAACCATAATCTTGCCGCCCGATGCTGTGTACTTGATGGCATTGGTCAGCAAGTTCAAGTAGACCTGACCGATAAGGTGCGTATCCAGATTAATCTCGGGGAGGTCATCATTCACGCTAATAACCAACTCCTGGTACTTCTCCTGGGTCTTGCCCTGCAGGTCCTGTACGATGCCACTCACCAGCTGCTTCAGGTCAGTTGGATGGGGGTCCACAATAATACGCCCCGACTCAATGCGGGAAATATTGAGCAACGAGTTGACCAGCTCGATCATACGCTCAGTAGAGTCTGATATGTTAGTAGCAAATTCCGTCTGGTCATCGTTCAGCTTTCCAGCATCGCCGTTGATGAGCATTTTACTAAACCACTTAATGGCTGATAACGGTGTTCGTAACTGGTGTGAGGCCAAAGAAATAAACTCAGTCTTCATCCGGTCAATCTCTTTTTCTTTGGTGATGTCACGCACAACCAGCACCACACCGGCCAGCGCGCCGCTGCTAAAGATTGGAGCAGCAGTAATGCCCACTGATATCCGCTCGCCGTCCGTCTGATAACGATGGTACAAGTAGGTACCGTTCACCGTCTCCTGATTGGTCATGGCCAGTGTCTCAGGGCGCCACCGATCGTCAATTGCTACGTCTTTCTCATCGCGCAGGCCATCAAGCAGTTCCGCTAATGGGCGGCCGAACAACTTGTCCCTCGGGATGCCAAACAGTTCGGCGGCAGTAACATTCACCAGCTCGACCTGGCCATCCTTGTCGAGCGCAATAAGCCCTTCGCCCATACCAGCCAGGATGGCTTCATCACGGGCGCGGGCTGTCTCGGATTCCTTAACACGTTCAGCAAGCTCGCCTGTTTTGGACTGCACTTTCGATTCAAGGCCGCGGTACAGCTCCTGCAACTTATCCGTCATACGGTTGAAAGAGGCACCGAGCTGACCAACTTCATCACTGGACTTTAGGGTAATCCGGGAGGAAAGGTCGCCCGCCGCGATACGGCGTGTAACCTCAGTAACCATTTTGAGCGGACGAATAAGTGCCCGGTAAATCAACGTAAGAATCAGCACATAAATAGCGATAGCCAACCCTATGAAAGTCGGGATCAGCACACCTCGCAAATTATTAATGGTCGCATACGCTGTAGTACTTGGGGTTTCGGCAATAAGTATCCACCCGAGACTCTTGAATGCATGAGAATCCTCCTGCTGGACATATGCCGCCAGCACCGGGCCTTCATCTTCCTCGGCAACAGATGTTGTTTCGGCGGTCCCCTCTTTGCCGGCAAGTGCCTGAGCGGCGATGGTCTTATTGGGGATCTGCTCAGTCAGAATCTCATCGGCGTTCTTAGCCTCGCTGTCGCCCAGCTCATACCCCTGACTATTGAATAGCTCGAATGCCGTATGTTCGGTACTCTGCAGGATGCCGATTGTATGACTCCAGGTGACCGACCCTACCAGGGCGGCCGTCGTTTGGTCCTGGTCGTTGTGTACGGGCGCAGCCATCAGCATCGTTGGCCTGCCACTTGAGGGGTCTTTAAAGACATCTGAATAAGCCAGCTCCCCGCTGAGCGCCTTGGCAATAGTAGCCTTATATTGCTCAGCTGACGGAAATGACTTGCCCACCTCTGCTGCAATGGACGACCCATCAACCAGCCCCGTAGGACGGACTAGGCGCAGGGCATCCCACGATTGGCTGACGGCCATTGATTCAGTAAAGCGATTGGCGAGGGCTGTACGCGTAGCGGGAGAGGTTGTGGCGGTATTAGCCGCAGTCGCTAACAGCTGCGAGTTAGCAATAAGCCGCAACTGTGTCATTTGGTCACTGAGCTGGTGGTCGAGCGCATGCATTGCCTGTTGGGCAAGCTCCACCTGCTGCTGTGATACTGACTCACGGACGCCGTGGCGGGCAAACCAAAGGGCAGCTCCGGCATACAGAACGAGTGAGGGTATAGCGACCCCGATAATGACGAGCGTTAATTTACGCAGCAAACTCATGCCGCAGCCCTTTGTTTACAGTTGTTTTCTTGCCTTGGTGCCCGTGGTAAAGCAAGGGTATGATGCACTGCTTATATTGTACTGAATACGCTTATGGTTAGGCAACTACAAGCGCACGCTATTACCAAAACAGCCGGCACATTGGCCGGCTGTTTTTAAGATGGTGTGGTCTATGCTATTACAGCGTAGCCCAGTTCCACTTTTGCGTTGCGTTTGCGTTACAGGTTGAGATAACCAAGTACGTACCACTGGTGGTCGCATTGTTCTCTAGTTGCAGACACTTACCCGTTGCAGGGTTGCTCAAGCGCATGCTTGGATTGCGCACCCATTGCTGTGAAGTACCGTTGTGGCAATTGGTAAAGATAACCCGTGTACCGTCAGCAGTGCCGCCGTTCAGGATATCAAGACACTTTGCGCCACCATTCAGCGAGTAGGTACCAGCACCGCCAGGTGTTACCTGCTTGTAGGTCAACTGCTGGTCAATGCTGTAGTCGCAACCGGTGACCCATACCCAGCTAGAGCTGGCCGTTGCGCCATTGGTAGCGTCAACACAGAATGGTGATGCAGCAGACTGGCTGTTCATGGTTTCAGGAGTACGTACGCCCCACTTCTGGATGTTTGTACCGGCGCACGGGTAGACTTCCAGGATAGTGAAGGCAGCTGTACTGCCGTTTTGTGGCTGCAAACACTTGTTAGCGTTCGGGTTACGGATGGTGCCATCGTGCTGAATCACCCACTTCTGGCCGACTGAACCGCTACAGGTCGTCATTACGACGTCAGTACCTTGCGCGGTGCCATTGCCAGTAACATTCAGACATTTCTGCTGGCCGCCGCCGTTAGATTGACCCAGGTTGGCCTTGATTACCCCGTCCTGGCTGGTGTTGCTGGTAGGGATAAAGATCCACTGCTGTGCTTCAGTACTGTTGCAAGTGTACACACCGACTGGGGCGTTATTGGCAGTACTGGAATTGAACACATCAGCACAAACATTGGTAGCCGCAGCGTTCTTAAACGTTAGTTGCGACGTAATCCGGGCGCCGGTAATTTTGGTCCACAGTTCGCCCAATGTCAGGCCGGTTTGCGTTTTGATGAGCTCGTTTACATCGCCATTGTTCTTAGACAGGGCGTTGAGGTCTGCCAACAGGTTTGGCTTGTTATAGGTCTTCTCGATGTCAGCAAACATGTAACCGGCGCGTTCGTAGCCAGCCAAGTAAGTGTACCCTGTTGGCACCGGT
>DASPHS010000119.1:0-13256 GCA_035629475.1 Saccharimonadales bacterium (SeqCode) | reverse complement strand
GCCCGCTTTGCGGCAGCAGCCGAGCCCCCTGTCCGCCGTGGCTATGTGGTAGCAGGGCGGCTTGTGCCCTTCAAACGCATAGACCTCATCATCCGAGCCTGTAATCAACTGGCTGCACCCCTCAAAGTAATTGGGCGTCATGGATCTGATCGTGAGCACCTTATAAAACTAGCAGGCCCGACCATTACGTTCATGACCGATGTCAGCGATGCCGAGATGCCCACTGAGCTCGCCAGCGCCAAAGCTTTCCTGTTTGCCAGCCACGAGGACTTTGGCATTACACCCGTCGAAGCCATGGCGGCCGGCACGCCAGTCATTGCTTATAAAGCCGGTGGCGCTCTGGACTACGTGCACGAAGGCGCCAGCGGCGCATTCTTTGCAGACCAAAGCGTCGACTCCTTAGTGGCCACTATTAAATCGACCGAAAACATGCACTTCGACCCGGCAACCGTCCGCGCCCAAGCCCAAGCCTTCACCCCGGAAGTCTTCCGCCAAAAGCTCCAGGATTTTATCACCAAAATCAGCCAATAATACCTTTTTTCACCCCTGTTAAGGTGAAAAAGTTGTCAATAAATTATTGCCAATGTACCTTGTTACTCTGCTATGACTAGGCTATAAATGAACAATTGCTATTCAAAAAGTAACGGAAGATGAGTAGCGGCACCTCAGGCGAGTGCAGCCTGGGATGTAAGGCGAGTAACGGAGTGAGCCGTACTTCGGGTACGGTAAGCGAGTAACGCAGCCTTACGCCCAGGATGTACCGTCTGTGGTGGCGCCCCAAACTAACCAAAGGAACGTTATATGTGTGGAATTGTTGGATTTATTGGAAACAAACATAACGGCGTCAAAGTCGTCCTCGACGGCCTGCAATCCCTCGAATACCGGGGTTACGATTCTGCTGGCGTGGCATATATCGACGCCAAAAAGAGTGGTCACATCGAAAAACAAGTTGGCCGCGTAGCTAACGTCAGCCGTGCCCTGTCCCCTGCACTGGGTAAAAAAGTTCCCCTGGCTATCGGCCACACCCGCTGGGCAACTCACGGCACACCAACGGTCAAAAATGCCCATCCCCACTTTAATAAAGAGCAGACCGTCTTTGCGGTGCACAACGGTATTATCGAAAACCACACCCTGCTCCGCTCCCAGCTGGAAGCAAAAGGCTACGAATTTATCACCCAAACCGACACCGAGGTTATTCCGCACCTGATCGATTTCCACTTTAAACAAACCCAGGACTTTGCCAAAGCTTTCGAAGCTGCTCTAAGCGAGCTAGAGGGCGCCTACGCCATTGCCGCCTTCACCACCCAGGAACCAGACAAGTTGTTTGCAGCCCGCCTGTCCAGTCCGCTGGTCGTAGGTATTGGCGCGGATGGCGAGCACTACATCGCCTCTGACGCGACCGCCATCGGCGAGCACACCAAGCAAGTGCTCTACCTGGAAGACTACGAAATGGTCACGCTGTGTGAAGACGGCTACACCATCAAACACATCCGTGACGCCAAGGAGATTGAGCGCAAAGCCGAGACAATTACCTTTGAATCCGAAGACTTGGGCCTGGGTGACTTTGAGCACTACATGCTGAAAGAAATGCACGAGGTACCTGATGCCATCCGTTCCGCTATCCGTGGACGTATACGCATCGAAGACGCTACCGTTAAGCTCGGTGGCCTGGAAAGCGTCAGCTCACAGCTGGCACACATCGAACGCATTATCATCGTGGCCTGCGGCACATCGTATTACGCAGGGTTGGTAGGCGAATACCTCATCGAAGAACTGGCAGGCATTCCCGTTGAAGTCCAGCTGGCTTCTGAATTTAAATACCGCGACGAACCCCTGACCCGCAGTACCGCCATCCTGGCGTTGTCACAATCCGGTGAAACCGCTGACACCATAGCCGCCCTGAAGAAAGTTGAAGGCCATGGCATCCTACGCCTAGGCGTCGTGAATGCCGTCGGGTCAGCCATTGCCCGCCTCACGGACGCTGGTGTCTATCTGCACGCTGGCCCCGAGCAAGCTGTCGCCTCCACCAAAGCCTTTATTTCACAAGTAACGGTTATGTCATTAATTGCCCTGCAGCTAAGCGCTAACCGCAGCACCAAGCTCTTCCAGCCCATGCTGGAGGACCTGGCCGACCTGCCAGAAAAAGCCGTCCAGATACTCGCCCAGGCTGAAAACATCCGGGCCATCGCCAAGAAGTACACCGACGCCAAGGACTTCCTGTTCATCGGCCGGCGCTACTCCTACCCTTGTGCCCTGGAAGGTGCCCTCAAGCTGAAGGAGGTGTCCTACATTCACGCTGAAGGCTACGCCGCAGGTGAAATGAAGCACGGCCCGTTGGCCATGATCGACCCCGACTTCCCTACTTTTGCGCTGGCCTGCGACTCACCCCTGCTGGATAAAACCTACAGCAACATCCAGGAAATCCGCGCCCGTAAGGGGCCGGTCATCGCTATCGCCACCGAAGGCAACAAGCACATCAAAGACCTGACTGAGGATGTGATTTACATTCCAAAAAGCATGGAACAAACCCAGCCACAGCTGATTGCCCTGGCTGAGCAATTGTTCGCCTACTACGTTGCCACCGAGAAAGGCCTGAACGTCGACCGTCCGCGCAACCTGGCCAAGTCGGTTACTGTGGAGTAATCCCGCACCTCCACCGTCATCCTCAGCTTGACTGGGGATCCAGTACATAAGGATTCCTTTTTGTACTGGGTGCCGGATCCAGTCCGGCATGACGGAATTAAGGCCGAGATGTTGCCCAGGCGTCCTGGATCATTTCATCGAGTGTGGGGTGGGCCGGTGTCCAGCCCAGCTCTTTGTGGGCAAGCGCGCTCGAAGCGATCAAGGTAGCCGGGTCGCCCTCACGCCGTGGGCCATAGCTGACTGGTATGTGCTTGCCGGTCACCCGCTCCACCGCCTCGATGACCTGCTTATTCGAGAACCCGTCACCGTTCCCGAGGTTATATATACCGTGGCGGCCAGCCTGCAACTTGTCGAGGGCGAGCGCCGCGGCCCGTGCCAGGTCATGCACATGAATATAATCTCGTACGCAGGTCCCATCCGGCGTCGGATAATCATCGCCAAATATCGTAAACGCTTCACGCTCTCCCCGGGCAACCTGCAGCAAGATGGGGATGATGTGCGTCTCGGTAGGGTGGCGCTCAGCAGCCTGTTTGTACGCACCGGCAACATTAAAGAAGCGCAGTGACGTGGCAGCTAAGCCATGCGCCAGGCACTCACTGGTAATCGCCATATCGATGGCTAATTTGGTCATGCCGTAGGTGTTGGTCGGATTGGTTGCAGCATCTTCGGTAATGGGTACTTGCGTGGGATTGCCGTACGTGGCGGCAGTCGAGGCAAATACCAATTTACCGATACCCAGCTCGCGCATGCCGTTCAGCAGTGCCAGCGTGCTGACGGTGTTGTTCTGCCAGTACAGTTCAGGAGCGGTCATGGACTCTCCGGCTGCAATAAACGCTGCCAGGTGCACCACCGCCTCAATGTTGTCCTCTGGCGTGATAACTGCCATAAGGTCGGCGATATCAGCCTGTATAAACTTGTGGACACCCTGCGGCACCGCGTCAGCATGGCCGTGGCTCAGATTATCCAGGACCGTCACTTGGTGACCGGCCTCCAAAAACAAGGTTGTCATTACACTGCCGATATACCCTGCGCCGCCGGTAACAAGTATGTTCATACTGGCATTGTAACGCACCTACGCTTCGGTGTCGTCACTGGCAGGTGGGCGATACCAGAAATAGAACATCAGCCCGAGGAGCACGGTGGCGATGCCTATACCCAAGCCCATACTCACTGCTCCGGCAACACGCAAGGCAGCAGCAATAGCCGTATCAGCTTCTAGGGCGTTCAGGCGGCTCAGTATTTGGTACCAGTCATGCGCGCTGTCGTAATCGCTGGAAAATGTCGACAGTGACAACAGGCGCACACGGGCATCGGCCACGTAGACAGCAACATCATATAGATTATACCCAAACCACGCCAGGCACAGTGCCGCTGCGCCATACCAGCGCTTCCAGATGCTGGCACCCAGCCATAGCAGCGGAAATAAGCACTGGAACAGTGACCCGCCCAAGATAGTCATGAACGTGCCGAATGGAATGAACAGAATATGCCCGAGCTCGTGCATACCAAAATCAAGCAGTGCGACCGGGTTGCTGCGCTGCAGCTGGTCACTGGTTGCTGCCTGCAGGAAGAGCCATATAAAAAAGCTAATGGGCACGATGCGCCACCACCACTGCTTGCCTCGCGTCCAGGCCACGGGCTGTTGCCACCAACGCAATCGCTTGCGGTAGACGTGGCAGTGATTGCACACGGCGTCATAACCCTCAATGGCAAGCGGGCGTTGGCAGACCGGGCACGTTGTGGGAAACATCTTACAGCAATAATAGCACGCCGCTTATGCCATCATATTGCCATGTGGACATTAACCCGTGGTTAACTTGGTACCAGGGTTCTGTTCCGAAGGTGGCAAAACGCTGCGTCGGGCTGCAATCAGTGCCTGAAGCTGACGGGCAGCCTCTGTACGCAGGCGCTCAAAGCGATTCTCTTTAGATATTTTCTCCGTAATAAGCATGGAATTTATACTCTCCAGGTTTGACAGTACGGTTAACTGCTCAATAGTAGCGCAATCGCGGATATTACCGTTTTTGGCCAGCGTAGGGTTCTGAGAGCGCCATTCCTTCGCAGTCATACCAAATAGGGCAAGATTGACCACGTCAGCCTCTTTGGCATATACCAGGCCGCGGCGTCCAATAGGCAAGGATGAAATAGGCACGAGCACTTGCTGTATGGCATCGGTTTGCAAGTGATAGTTAACCTTGGCAAGAAACCGGCGGTAATCCCACTGCTCCTGGTCGGCCTCTAGTTCCTTCAAGCGCTGAAACTCTTTTATAAGGTGCAGCTTGAATTCTGGACTAAGCCAAGTACCGAACTCAAAGGCTATATCTTTGTGAGCGTAGGTTCCGCCATTGTGGCGGCCAGCCTTAGACAAGATTCCGATAGCACCAGTAGCGTCTATCCATTTACGCGGCGTAAGGTGGAAAGTATTGAGGCCTACCTGCTTCCTAAAGGTCTCGAATTCGCCACCTTTAAAATCTGGATTATTTAACGTTTCCCATATGCCCAGAAACTCAATGCTGTTTCGATTCCTCATCCAGCTGTATATTGCCTGGTCTCCGCCATAGTTGTTTACCATATCAGTTAGACAGATATAGTCAGTACCGTGAGTGTGGATAACCTTTATGGTGGCTTCTCCGATAGTCAGCACAGTTGGTTTAATGGACATATTGTAACCTTTCTAATTTAAAGGTTACAATATGAAACGTTTGGATACAAGCCCGTTCTCATTCGTTTTTTAAAGGTGGCGAATTCGCCACCTTTAAAATCTAGAGTTATTTGGCGGCGTTATCGGCGGCCCGCAGCGGGCTGGCATCGTCCATATGGCCGCGTACCAAGGCACGCACCACCAACTGTCGTTCCTTGGACCAACGCAAGTGGTGAGCAATCATATCCACCAGCAGTGCGCCCACCCGGTCGTGGTGCACATAGCTGCTGCGGTCGGGTTTTTCCTGGCGTACAAAGGGCTTGCCTATATCGTGCAGCAGGGCCGCCCAGCGCAGCTCTACTTCGGCAGGAACGGCAGCCATGGTCTTGAGTGAATGCTCCCACAGTTCATAGCGGTGCCACGGGCTGTTTTGGTCATACCCCACCTGCACCGCCAGCAACGGCACAGCATATGACAGCAACCCCAGCTCACCCAGCAGCGCCAGGCCCTGCACAGCAAAATCACCCACCAGTATGCCGTCCATCTCAGCACTGATACGCTCTGGGCTAATCTTGGTCAGCAGATAACCCTCTTTGGCGGCCGCGGCGGCGGTTGCCTCCTCTACGACAAAACCATAACGGGCCACAAACCGGGCCATACGCAGCATACGCAACGGATCTTCGGTAAACCGATCAGCTGGCTTACCCACGGCCCGCACCAGCCCTGCCTGGATGTCCGCAGCACCATCGTACGGGTCAATCAGCCGATACGCGGTGTCGAGCGCCAATGCATTCATAGTAAAGTCGCGGCGGGCCAGATCTTCGTGCAGGTCGCTCGTGAATGTTACGGCCGGCTTGCGGGAGCCCGGGCTGTACAGCTCCTTACGGAATGTCGTGAGCTCTATGAACTGGCCGTCCAGTTTAAAACCGATAGTGCCAAAACGTTTGCCCACGGTATACACCCGTTTGCCAGCCGCTCGGACGCGTCGTTCAGCCTCATCGGGAACAAGCGCCGTGGCAAAATCGTAATCCTTGGGGGTGCGACCAAGCAGTATATCCCGCACTGAACCGCCCACCAGCACTAGCTGGCTATCGGCACCGAGCATGTCACTCACTGCATCTATGTATCGTTTGGTTTCGTTGGGCACGGTCATATCCATTGCCTTCCATTGTAAGTTATACTTTATTGATATGACGAACAACCTGTCCGCTGCAGCTATTACCAATCACTTGCAAGCCCTTTGTACGTCCGAGGGAGTCGAGTGTATTTTCGGCGTTGAATCAGGCAGTCGGTCGTGGGGTTTTGCCTCACCAGACAGCGATTATGACGTGCGATTCATTTATTTGCGGCCGCAAGCCGACTACCTGCGCATTACCCGTCCACGCGATGTGATTGAGTTTTGTGAACCCGTAAACAATCTGGACATGGTAGGCTGGGACGCACCCAAAGCCCTGCAACTACTTGGCAAGTCCAACCCATCAATCATTGAATGGCTACACACACCACTGGTCTATAGCAAGCACGACCAAGCCCTGGTTATTTTGCAGGAAGCTGCCAAAGCCTGTTTTTCAGCCAAAGCGCTGGCCATGCACTACACGCTGTTAGGCGAAGGCCATGTAGCCAAGTACATCCTGCGCAAAGAAATGATTGCACCCAAGAAGTACTTTTACGCGCTACGCTCCATACTGAGCGCCCAGTTTGTGATTCACAATAATCAGCCGGCGCCGATTGTCTTTGAGGAGTTGCTGAGCGTCAGCCACATTCCTTCCGATATCCGGACCATCATTGATGACCTGTTAGCCGCCAAAAAAGTTGCCGGCGAGAAAGAGCAGATCGTGCCACTGGCTCAGCTGAACACTTATATTATCGACAAGCTGGAGGAACTGCTGCCAGCCGCCCGCAAACTGCCGCAAACCAGCACGATAACCAGCGAGCCGGTTATCGAGGAAGCCTTTCAAAAGCTCCTACAGCTGGCGGATTAGACCACGCTCGTCATTGCGGACTTGATCCGCAATCCAGTAATAGTGAACTTCTTTTTATACTGGGTGCCGGATCGCAGTCCGGCATGACGGAGTTAGTCGCTGAGGGCGGCGTGGCCTAAGTCCTCGAACTCTTTGCGCAGACCTACCAAAGTAGCTGTTTGCAGTTCAGCCGGATCTTTGGACTCCAGGTATAGCAAGAATGCTTTTGCCAGCTCATTGTTGATATCCAGCGCTGGCAGCTGGGCTTTCTTGCCGCGTTGGATATGTTCCAGCTGGGTGCGCATCTGTCGCCAAAAGGCGTACCATGGCAGCTTTACCTTCACCATAAACCCTTTGGCATCTTCTATCACAAAGCCCTCGATGTGCTCGCCGTTAAAGGTGTAGTTGAAGTCTTTGGTGGCTTGCAGCCAGCCCATAAACTCGGTGTGGTCTTTGAATACCGGCCCTGGCTGTTTGGCCGGGCAACCCAGCAGGCTGGCAATACGCTCACGTTCCGCACCATCCACCGCCTCAAAGACGGCCTTGTTGTGCACCACGTCCAGCAGGACCAGCTTGGGGTTTTCGTAGGTCACAATGTGCGGGTCGTTTTGCGGGTCAATGACCTCAAAGACCAGCGTTTTACCCACATCGGATTGCAGGTAGTGCTTTATGACTGCCTGTTTTTCGGGTGTGTTGGTCAGTTCGGTAAATTGGATGCGCAGCCAGTTGGCAAAGTCGCTGGTAATGGATGACTTGCTGGCAAATACCAGCTGGTCGGTCTCCGGGTCGTAGCCCACCAAACCCAGGTACCCATTCTCTTTTATCCAGGTCTGTACCGGAAAGGTCAGCGTGTGCTCTAGCACATCAGGCTGGGTTTCAGGCCGCTCACCTACGTTGAAGAACTTTTCATAGGCCCGGGCTACCACCACGCCCAGCTTAGTGTTAATGAACAGGCCGCGGGCGTGCACGTTCAGGTGGTCCCACGACTTGTTATAGAACACGTCGCGCTTGAAGTTGAAGCTGCTGATATTGGTACCGTCTTGCTGCTTTTCGTAAATACTGTTGTTAGCGCGCAGTACCTGCAGCAAGTCAGCAACACTTTCGGTCGCACCGGGCAGATCACCAACCGGCTCAATGATGCTCTGCGAGGCGTCAATATGGCTCTTGATCGGCCGTTCCTCAAATCCTTCACGTGTTAAGGTTACGGTCCGTAGTTCACCACCAAACTCCACCTTCCCTTCCAGGTTGAAGCACTTGTCGTTCACCCGGGTCGGGCTACTGTTGCGGTTGCGGTGACCATGTATCTGGTACACGTGGGCAGGCGCAGTGCGGGCAAAGGTCTCATCGGCCAGGTCACCGTCCTCGTACAACCCGGCGCCTTTGATCATCTGGCTGGCGGATATGTAGTTCAGACTGTCAGGCATGGTGCTCAAGCCACCATGCGTTACCAGCACTTCGTATCCATTAAAGGTGTAATGAAAGAACTCGCGCACACCGTACAGAAAGCCGTGCACTTTCTTGGGAGCGATATTTGCCCCTTCCAGTTGCGGTTTGGTTGCCTCGTTAAACTCGCGGCTGCGTGGCACGTTACCACTAGACCAGTTGCGCAGATGCGCTTCGTGGTTACCCTCCACGAACACAAAGTTCGGACGGTGATAGTTGTCCAAGGCCCACTGCATAACAGCAGCATTCTGGGTGCCGCGGTCCAGCAAGTCACCAGTAAAAATGTACAGCTCGTCGTCCTGGATGCCATAGGTGTCAAAGTATTCCTGCAACGGGTCAAAGCAGCCCTGGATGTCACCGATGTGGTGCACCATTTTGTACTCTGATACGTCTTTTGGCGCGTTAGCCAGCACTGCCTGTACATTGCCAGGCTGGACGACAGTAATCCACTTAGGCATGACGGTGCGTTCCATATTTTCACGCAAGCGCTGCATTTCATGCGGCGGCACTACTTTGTAGGCCTCGCGCTGCTGGTTGCGTTCCATGCAGAGCTCGAACGGTACGTCCGAAAAGTCCACGCACAGCACCTGGTAGCGGTACTTCTTGGCTATGGCGTTGTAGTTGCTAAAGGAGCGTGGGTGGGAGTGCGTAGCATCCACCACTATCAGCTCACCCTTATGCATGCGCTTTTCCAGCAGCATGAACAGCTGCTTCCAGACCGAAGCATCGTTATCGGCGGGAACACGTGCCCGGCCGTTGGCTTCGATTATAGGCCCGGCGTGCGCCATGCGCAGTGCGTCAGCAGAGAGGGTGTACCCCTCCAAACCTTGCGTGCGTATAAAGGTGCTTTTGCCCGAGCCAGGTAGGCCGCGAAGTAATAGTAGTTTTCTCATATGTTATCCTTTTAGGTATTTTCTCATAGTTTGCAAAACGAAAAACCTCGCCTACAAAAGTGGCGAGGTTTTTCGTGAAAGGGAAAGCGTGATCGCTAGATCGTTACAAGAGAGTTAGAAGGAAGCGATTACATAGCCCTATCAGTATTTACTATACCATTTTTATAGGTATTCTCCAACAATGATATCCGTATCATATGGAGTTATCCCTGCCTGTTCGGCAAAAATGGTATGGGCCTCTTTTTGTGTTGCTACGCGCTCGCCGCGGGCAGCAACATGTAAGGCAAAGAGGTCGTATAGGTTTGGCTTAGCCAGGGACAACATAGCCTTGTTCATGATCGTCAGTGACGACATACTATTCAGGACGTTATTGTTGTGGCTCGGCCGGCCCTTGGTGGCGATATCCGTCCATATAACCTCACGGGTCTGGAGGTCCAGAATCATTGGCATACAGATTTGGGTATCGGCGGTAAGGTCAATTTTGTTCTGTACGGTGCGCGGTTCATACACTTCACCACTCTTGGGTGCCTCCCGAAGCATAAAGCCGGCAAAACATTCTGGCAGCTCATAAAACGGCTGCTGGGTATATGAGTGTACTGTCATTACGATGTAGCGCACCCCCGCCTCCAAGGCCTTGGCAATGTCCAAATCGATGAACTCGGAAGCCCCTTTAGGTGCGGAAGTAATGTCACCGCTATGTGCGCTCCCCAGTTCTTTCAAATTGTAATAGGTAATCTGCATTTTGAAGTTACTGTTCTCGTCGAGACCCAAGGCGCTCAGGTCGATGTCCGTACGCTCCGTGCCATCCTTCCACCAGATGAAGAAGCGCACGACCGGCCCCTTACCCAGCTTAAAGCGGCTACCCCGTCCGACAGTCTTGAGTGCACGTGAGGTTGAGCGGGTAGCGAATGGTACGGTAAATGAGCGCAGACCCTCGTCAAGATACACCTTGCCCAGTGGCGGGAGCGCCTTATACCGCTTAATAAGCGCTTCACGGCAAATGGATACCACTGCTTGGCGGTCAGCTTCAGGCACTACGGGCAAGGTATTAGCAACCGCAGCGAGTTTGCTGACCGAACCCTTTGGAAAGAACACCCGGATGTCGCGCGGCTCATTACGGTGCTGCATATGCGCCATCAGCTGCAATAGCACTGGTGAGGATACCTGCGGTGCAACTTCTTCCAGGGCAGTCAGAATTGCCGGGCTGTTGTGCATAGTCCTCAGTAGGTTGTCCATGCGGCGCGCTAACTCCCCGGGGCGGGTGACCAGCAATTCCAGTGCAGCGTGCACATCTTGTTCTTGGATAGCACGCTCCACCTGGCCAGCAAAGGTCACAACTGGCAGGTCTTCGCGAATGATGGTAAAAGCCTGCATTGTTTTTGGAAACCGATGCCGATATTCACCAGGGTGCAATCGCTCTCCCAATCGCTTCCAAACTTCCGGCCGACGGCACATGTCTTCGGTACTATTACTTGCTTTTTCCAGAACGCCGAGCAGCAGACGACGCTCGGGCCTGCTTAAGCGCCCAAATTTGGTTGGGGCAGCTAAACTAACATCACCACCACTGACGGCTACGGCTATGCGCAACACATCAGTAGCCGTTTGGGCATATTGCTTCACCAGTGTGGCAAACAGCGTTCGTTCACGCATAGCAACCAAGATACTTGCCATGTTTTCCTTGTTAGGTATAGCCTCGGGCAGCATGTTTGTAAGTGTCTCATCGGTATATGTACCTATAAACCAACGGACATCAGCTGTATCCGTTTCTGACCATGCGCTTTTTGCCTGCAATAGCATACAGAAGATGCTGTCAAAATCTGCCTGATTGCCAAGTTCCAGGACCTTCAACTTCGTCCTGTCAGCTAATGGCTGGCGCTGCTCTACCTCGTACTTGGGCATAATACGGGCGCCGATCAAGTCGCCAAAGTAGTGCATCATAGAGTTAATTCGTAATTCTTGATCGCTCGCCTTCTCGACCTGCCATGGGAAATTAGGATACATAGGGCGATACTTCACATGCGCGCCGACTAATCGATGTAGCGCACCAATAGTGTCTTCGTAAAAGGCACGGGCGTCCTTCAACTGCAATGTCGCGATGGCCTGCTCGGCGTCAGCTGATAGCCTGTAGCCTAGGCCCTTCAAATTAGCCCTCAGTGCGTGGAGATGCTGGGGACTAAGCGCGCCAGGTTCATCACTGGGGTTTACTAATATTTTTCCGCGACGGCGGATGTATAGTTCGTTGTTCATAAGATTATTCATACGTTTTAAGGATTAAGAGGAATTGCCCGTTGCTTATACAGCTAACAGCAATTGTTGTCGTGTACTATAGCACACGTTACACTCAATGCAAATACTTTATCTGTTAAATTGTAGTATCTATTGTTACGTTAGTACACGATGACTGTCAGCCAGCCGTGGTATGTCCAGATATCGTTGCCGCCGTTTGTACTGTAACCGGCGGTAACGTGCACTTGGTAGGTGCCTGGTGGCGGTGTACCCGTCGTGACGAGCTTCATTTCAAAGGACGAGCCTGAAGTCTTGTACTTTGCACTGTCAAAAGCAGGAGAAAAGTATGGCGAACGGTCGTCATAGGGATTGGTTGGTGAACTCGCAGATTTACCATCCGGCGTAGAAACCGTAAAGTTCAGGGGCTCGCCGCCATACACCAACGTGGAGGGGCTCATCAGAAGCTCGCCGGCAAAGTAGCCGTTGCCGCCCTTGATGGAATAAATCATGGTACCTGGGGCAACTTGGCCAGGGCGTGTAATCTTGGTATTGAAGTAGTTGGGTGCTGGAGTGGTGGGTTTGGGTGGAGCTGCAGGCTTGGCGGCCTTAGGCTGAGCGGGAACCGCAGGTGTAGCAGTCGCAGGTGGGGTCGGTTCAGCTGGAGCTGAGGTTTCAGCGGGCTTTTCAGTCTGGGTCTGCAGCTCATCGCGGTCAGGCTGCGCCGTACGGGTGTCGCGGGCGGGGTTACTGTCTGCTCGCTCGTCACTGCTCCTCAGTGCAACGGTAGTACCGGCTGCTACAAACAGCAGCACTGCAGCACCGCCGATGATAAGTGGCACTTTACCGAAAGAACGTACCTTTATAAGGGGACGGCTCAGTAGTTTGGATAGCATTGGAAAACGGGACATAAACAACAATAACTCGTAATTAGGTATAATTTTATAACATTATTGTTATTTACGCAAGCACAAGCTAGACGCTGGCATACCAGCCATCGTAATCGGCCTGGAATTTGTCCGCCAGGGTTACCATCAGCTGCTTGTCTTCGGTAAAGCTGTCAGCGGTAATGACATAGCCGTCTTTCTTGACCTCTATAAAGTGGTCTTGGTCGGACTGTGCCGCATCAGGGTCGGCTGATTTTTCCACGTCGCACTGCCACCCCTTTTGGCGCACAGCTTTGACGATCTTGTCGGCATTCGGCCGGCTGGCATACATGCAAAAGATTATCTCGCGGGGTTCGTCCAGGTTGGCGCCATTGCGGAGCATCGTCTTAAAGACGTCACGGTCACCTTCGTCAGGAAACACCTTTACCCAGTGAGGTACTTTACTGAAAAGGTTGAACAATCCCATATGCGGACTCCCAGGTTATACGCTCAGCATAGCAGAAATTACCACGGCCGGCACCTAGTCTTTGTTGTCGTGCGCCGGCTGCCGGTCTGTGGCCTGCTC
>DASPHS010000118.1:0-3456 GCA_035629475.1 Saccharimonadales bacterium (SeqCode) | reverse complement strand
TCGCCGATGACTACTTCCAGCTTTTGGTTAGCCCTGTCTCTGGACCCTATAAAAAGCGCGGGGTCTATACCGCATTCGTTAGCGGCGCGCACCATCTCGTCCTCATGCAGCTGCCAGTGCCCGTCATGGAGCCCGTCCCGTACCCGATCCATGTATCTTTTGACTGACGGCGCAATATCTATGCCCTTTATACGGCCAGCGCTCAGATGTTCGCGCAGCATGACCGGGTACAAGTTGCTGCCAACGCACACATGCAGCACTTCATCATCGCCCAATAGGGTTTCGGGGCGTTCAAGGTCAACGCCAAGCTGTTCGGCAACTTTGGCGGCAGTACGCACCTGCACGCGCTGGATATCCTTATCCTGCTCCATAACTTCGGGGTAATTCTTTTGCATATAGTCACCTGCGCTGAAGGTATTAAAATCAACCACTGTACTGCTTGCCTTTATGTACCGCCGGACCTCACGCTGCAGCAGTCTCCCCAGCTGGTAAGCCCGGAACTCTGGCCCACGCCAATGTTCTCTCATGCCAATCATATGGAACATGTCCCGTTTCATAGAACCCGCCGCTTTTAGAATATCTGCCGAAACACTGTAGGCGCCACTCCCCAATACGACATGCATGCCCTCATCAGCTTCACTCATAAATCCAGCCGACCAGGGGCTGGCATGCCCTGATGTCAACTGAATAGGCACCTTGCTCCTGGACCCATCATGCCCTGCAAAGCGTAGACGATTCCACTCTTGCAGCCAGTCCGCCTGGTCCAGTAACACACCGCCGACGCCTTCATATACCTGACCGCCGCCGTTCTGCTGCAACAAAGTGATGATGTTACCCACACGACCCTCATAATCGCGCAGCCGGAGTACACCAACATCATGACCACGTTCGTCAATAATGCCCTGCTCGCGCAGAGCGCGCAGTACAAGCACCTCTTGCACCTGCTCGACTTGTGGCGTATAGCCCACGCTCCGTTGCAGCATCACGCGGATCCGGGGTGAGCGTATTGCAGCGCTCACGTCCTGGAGCAGGCTAGCACCCGCCAGCAACGTCTGGCTATCACGCGCAATTTCTACATGGTCTGGCCGGAAGCCCGTAAACCTGCCTGTTGGGGAGCGCTCGGGAATAATATCCACCAATGCGTTATCTAGCCATATGGTGAGTGGCTTGGCCTCAATAATATGGGCTGCAATGTCGTGGAGCCATTTGGGGTCGGCATGGAACCCCCACGGCATGGTGTCCTGGCCTTCGATTTCGGCGTCAGGGTCAGGCCCGAACTCTTCTAGGTTCCGCTTGAAAGGTGCATACGCCAGCACGCGTTCACGGCGTGCACGCAGCTGTTGCTCAAGTACCGCATCAACCCTGGCGGCACGTTCAGTGGCAGGAGCCTCCTGCATAGATGGTGGCAATGCTGCAGTATCGGGTGGGCACATTGCCAGCTGGGCCAGCGCCTGCAGCGCCTCGGGCTCCAGGTGGCGGAGCTCAGCAAACGCAGTATTCAGATAGTCTGCACCCTGCAATTCCATATGCCTACCAGTGTAGCAGACAACGGCAATTACTCTAGTGCCGGTGGGGCTTGTCGGCCTCTTCCACAACGCGGAACTTGGCAAACTGTTCGACAACCTCGTACGGGAACGAATCACTGTATGGCAGGTGGATGGAGTTTTGCGCCTTGTGGTACGGCGCCAGCAGCTCCTTTAGTGCGCCGCCTTCGGTATACAGCGGGTACAGGCCGATGTGGTCTTTCCAGGCTGAAAAATAAATCAAATGGTGGCCATTCAGGTCAAAGGTCGGCATGTCATAGCTCATGGTCTCGGTGGCCTCGGGCACTGCCCGGTGGATGGTCTCACGGATGCCCTGCAGAATGACTTGCACCTGCTCAGGCTGCTTACTGATATATTCGTCGATGGTTTTTGGTTTTTGATTGGACATACTATCTATTGTATAGGTCTGCTTGCTTGTTGCAAGTTGTTAACTATTTAACAGGGGTATTTGCGCAACTGCTGCTATACTGACCCCTATGAAATTATTTAATAAGTATCCGGTCCTTACCAGCCTAACGGCTGTCGGACTGGCTGGCTCTATTGCATTGGGCGCCACACGCCCCTGGGAAAGCCCAGCCGCACCCACCCCAGCACCAGCAAGTGCTGCACCTGAGACACCCACCCCAGAGGCATCGTATGACTTTGAAGCCGCCGAAAAAGAACGGCGGTACATACAAGCCAGGAATAAGCGGCTTGCCAAAGAGTACTATGTTGATGCCATGAAAGACCCTGCAGCGAAGGCCATCGTGCGGCGCATCGGCAGCCTGTCATTCGATGACCAGATGGATGCTACCCTGTCCCGAATCTGTGCGGGGCGGCAAGCGGCATATGACCAGTGGACAAGCGGCTATGGCTACGGGAGGGTCGGCCGGACCTTGGAGGAGCTGGAAGGCTGGACAAGCTACCGGATAGCCCAGGAACATGGCGACTGGACTATGAATGAAGGATTACAACTGCCAGACTACGCCGAAGGTGAAGCCCGGGAACGCTGCCCGGAAGCATTCGCCCCCATACCATCTCGCTAGGTATAGTTCAGATTCTTGATATTAGATGGCAGGGAATCATTGACTGCGGTGGCGGCGTAATCACCCAATTCGGCTTCAGTGATAGCCACCGTGCCGGTAGTGGGCGCTGATTCATAGTGTACCAGCACATGATTGGTGCCGCTGTTGCTAATGGTGTTGGTGTTGCGGTTGAGGCCCGAACAGTTAAGGTAGCAGTTGCCACCGCCAATATAAAAAGCAGCGTACGGCCCCAGATTGGCTGGCACCGTATTGTGCGAAAATGTTACGCCCCGGACCATCAGCTTACAAGCATCGTACAAACTGATGAAGGCATCGCCCCAGGTGCTTGGTGTCAGGCCCTCAAAATGAAGCGAATCGATAGCCACGTTCTTGGCCTGCTGCAGGAATAAGGCCGGTGCTGCCGGATTGCTATGCTCAATGTTCAGCTGGTGGATTACTTGCTCGTCGCAGAAGGCAAACTTAACACATGGGCCGGCATTGGCAACCGTTGTGCCGGTGTAGTTGTTGTGTGTGTAAACATTGGACCACACGTTACCTGTGCTGTAGCCATTGGTAGAGGTAAAATCGATAGCGCTAATGGAATAGCCATTTATTTCGAGTGTGTCAAAATGGCACGAGAACGCGCCGTTCATTCCGCCCTGCGCAGTTATGATCGAGTTATTGGTACCCAGCTGGAAGCCACGTGCGCACCGGAAGGCGAATAGCTTGCGGTACGTACTGAAGAAGGTGTTGTAACATTCGAAGGCCGTAGCATTGGTATTGGCCGCCGGCTGATTAGTATTGAAGTCCACCGAAAATTCTTCTAGGGTCTGGGCGTGGCCACCAAAACGCACAGCCACGATATTACTGGTGTGCTGCCGGATGGTGGTCTTAACGGGACCCGCCCC
>DASPHS010000117.1:0-4887 GCA_035629475.1 Saccharimonadales bacterium (SeqCode) | reverse complement strand
CAAATCCCGATTATCGGCAAGGAGCGCGTATGTCTGATAGTTCTGGGTACGCCCTTGTACCGAATGGTTAAAGTCCGCTGTCGGCAAGCCCAGGGATGAAACAATCTGATCAAGCGTTTCGACAATACGTCGCCGCTTATCAATTGTCTCGCTATACGCCAGTATGCTATCGCGCAAGAAACACGCGGCGACATCGGGCATCAGCATATTCATGCCACTTGTCTCAGCAAAATAATAGCCGGCACGGTGTCCATTGCGGCCGACCGTCCTCGCCCGCTCTATGATGGCAGGGTCTGTACTAACCACACCGCCACCCTCGCCGCCTGCCGCCGCAGCTTTGCTGGTATGAAAGCTAAAAATGGCCTGCTTAGTCTGCGCACCGCAGGGCGTGTCGTTGTACCGGGCGCCAAATGAACCCGCGGCGTCTTCGATCAGCATATATGCATCCGTCTCGGGTATTTGATCCCAGTCTGCGGCATACCCAAAGTAGTTGATACCCACGACGGCGGCAACGCTGTCGTCCATCAGCCGGGAGATCGATGCCGGGTCAACGATAGGGGCGTCAGCCAGGCTGTCAGCGACATACACGTTGTAGCCAAGTGAGGCGGCAACATTAGCCGCTGCTGAGTAACCAAATGCCGGCACAATAATGGATTGCCGCTTCGTCGCAGACCGCTTAGCAAGTGTCAGGAGTATCCACAGCGCTGACGTCCCGGTATTGGTCAGCACGGTGCCCACCGTACCCAAGGAGGCGGTTATCTGCCCCTCCACCTGGCGCGCCACCGGACCGTACGACCACTGCCCCGATTGTACGACTGATTGCAACAATGCCTGACCGGTTGGGCTGAGCTCAGGGCTCGTCCATCGATAGGTCAGCTTACGCACGGGCAGCACTCCGCGCAACTATGGAAGTAATGCTAAAAGTAGCGGGGTCGAATGTAATAGTGCCCCACGGCTCTTCACGGACACGAAGGTCCTTGTTGTCGGATGCCGGTACAGCTTCGGGGGTAGTCGTCGGTACAGCCTGCTGCTGACCAGTACCTGCTTCGTAGTGATGGTACAAGGAGGGTAGCGTACCGACGTTACCCTCACCCACCACACCCTCCAATTGGGCGCGCTGGGCTTGATCTGCTCGCCACAGTTGGGCAAACGACTGTTCGTTTACATTGCCTATACTGCGGCCTTTGCCGTACAGCCTGTTGCGTAGCACACTACCGTCAACTTTGACCACAGCTTCAATGCCAGGGTTACGGTCTTGGAAAGCATGCAGGGGCGTCGGCTCACCCGACCAGCCTGGCGTCTGCAGAACGCCATCATTGAGGAATAACGCAAAGCTGCTATCAGACAGCGTTTCCTTCAATCGGGCAGCCTTTTGCTGCACTTCACGAACGCGCTCTGGTGGTACGCCCGGCCATTCTTCCGCTTGCTCCGCACGGCCTAAACGACACATCAGTGACAGGTTTTGTGACCGGACACCAGCATCTTTCAACATGGGTGACAATGCATCCCAATCATCAATATTATGCCGGCCTAGGACGGAAATGACGTTCACGCCCAGCCCTGCCGCGACAGCGTTCTCCATGCCTCGCCATGCCCTGCGCCAGGTGCCATCACCCCTTGCCGCGTCATTAGAACTTTCCGGCCCATCAATGCTAATAGATACGCGTTTTACACCTGCGCCTTTCAGTTCGCTTGCTAATGCAGGAGTAAGGCGGGTGCCATTGGTAATAATTTGTACCGAGGTAAAGGTAAGTGCGCTGATCTTGTCCAGATATTCGGGAAAGTTCCGCATCGTGGTTATTTCACCGCCAGTGAGCGTAGCATCGAATACTTGCATCCGGTCGCCATCTTCGAGCACCCTTCCGGCAACATCCGGTGGAAGGGTTCGTGCGTTTTTGGCAGCAGGACCCCACAGGGCGTCAATATGGCAGTAACCGCACTGGATGTTACATAATTCATTAAGATCGGCGACTAAGCGCCAGGGGTCCCCCTGACGAAAGAGATCGGGATTAATCTGTTGGTCTTGCGGTGCGCCTGAAAATGATTCAGCAGCTGAACTCATGGTACCCTCCAATATGACAGTGACACCCAAAGCATACCATACGCCGCCCAATTTTGTTCGTAATTCGATTACTTCTTGTGCAGCCTAAGCAGGCGCACGTTACTTGGCGGTCTGTGACACGCCCGCAGTGCGAATCATCCAATTATTAACGCTGGTAAAGCGCTCCACGTCGGCATTGATAGCGTGCTCCTTCAGGCCGTAGACTTCGCTCCGCGTAATGTACAGGAATCGTGGCTGGTATAAACCAAGTGCCGGAGCTTCATTTTGCCAGGCTTGCAGGAATGGCTGGTACTTCACACCGCGTAATGCCGGGTCAGACCGGGTCCGGCCCGCCTGGAGGGCATCGTCAGCCGCGGCTGATTTGAATTCAGAAAAGTTAAGGCGACTGTCAGACAAGGGGTCGGCCTGCTTGCTGTCCCAGTATACATACACATCGGGGTCCTTGCCGATGGCAATACCGTGCAGGAGGGCGTCGTAGTCATGCGCCAGCAGCGTGGTCTGGAATTGCATGTTGTCCTGGACGTCGACTTTTACATCAGCGCCGATAACACGCCACTGCTGCTTGAGCTTTTGGGCCACGCGTTCATACTCACTGCCCTGTTGCACTGAAAGCCTGAAGGTGAGCTTTTGGCCGGCCTTGCGACGGACGCCGTCACCACCTGGCTGCCAGCCCTGCTCATCAAGGAGCGTGTTAGCCGCAGCTACGTTATAGGGTGCCTGTGAAAATGCGGCATTGTAGCCCACCTGGTTAGCGAGCAGCGGCTGACGCACTGGCATCGCAGGATACGATAGCCCCTCTATGATGCCCTGGGTGTCAGCAGCCTGTATCAGCGCCTTGCGCACCGATACATCAGCCAGCACCCCTTCGGTTTGCTTAAAGAAGGTCATAACCGCTGCCGTCAGAGGCATGTTATAAATCCATAGATCGTCTGCGTTCAGTTCGCTCGGGACGCTGGTCAGGCCGGCTATAGCGTTTATCTCACGCTTCTGGAAGCTTTCGATCATACGGTCTTTGTTGCGGAAAGAGTGCACAACAAACCGGTCAACCTTGGGCTTGCCAGCGTGATAGCTGTCAAATGGCTCCAAGGCCACATATTCTTCACGACTCTCCGCGGAACCGCCCGTTACCTGGAGCGCATTCATCTTGAATGGACCGGAACCAACGGGTTCCGAGGTATTAAAGGCCAGGCTGCGCAAGGAGTTAACCCGCTTGTCGCCCAAAATATGCTCGGGCACGATGCCGTTAGTCAAGGAATAAGGAAATGCTGCAAGCTGATTCGGCAACGTAAAGGTAACGGTCGTAGGGTTGACGGCCGCCACCTTGATGCCCTGCCAGCTCCGCTGGAGTGGCGACTGAGCGTCGGGAGTCTGAATCAGCGAGTAGGTAAAGGCGACGTCGTCAGCGGTCAACGGCTTACCGTCGTGCCATTTGAGGTCTGGCTTGAGGGTCACTGTATAGGTGGTACCCCGGGCATCAATAGTAAAGTCCTTCGCTAAATCACCGACGAGGTCATTATTGTCGTTATAGGTAAACAATCCGGCAAACAGCAGCTTTGATACCGCCACGTCGACTGGGCTGGTTGCATACAAAGGGTTGGCATTCGTAAAAGCACCGAGGATACCCTCGCTGTAGGTGCCGCCCGCTACGGGTTGCGGCGTCTGATAGTACGCACCAAGTGCACCAATCTGGGCTGCAACACAGCTACCCAGCAGCACAATCAGTACCAGCCAGGTTGCTACGAAGCGGCGGACATCTGCCAGGCGTTCCAGGCGTTTGAAGAAATTACGCTCCAGACCTTGCTCAGCCTGTTGCCCCAAAGCCTCAACATTGCGGCGCTGCATGCGCAAGCGCCTGCGAAAACGGAGTTTAAATGCCCGAGCTATCATGCCCCGCCCCTTCCGAACTTAAGCGGCTACAATACCTAATATAAGTGATACGGAAAAGATAATAGCGGTAATAATGGTAACCTGGTGCACGCTTTGATCGGTACCACGGCGTACGGTGTTAATTTCGCCACCACCACCTAAGCCGGCCCCCAATGAAGCACCTCGGGTTTGGATGAGGATCAGGAAAATCATCAGGGCGGTTGAAATGAGGGTTATCCAGTTAAAAATATTCATATCTATCTCTCTCGAATCTCTAAAATAGCTGTTACTAAATAGTTTACCAGTCCAATAATCATACCAGCAAGTATTGCAGCCCAAAAACTCGTAATCTCCAGCGGGTCGTACACTTTGCTAACCAGGAAGACCATCAGGCCGTTGATGACCACCATGAACAATCCTAGGGTGAACAGAATGGCCGGCAGTGACAGTAACACGACTATCGGACGGATAATTGCGTTCACGATGGCCAATATCAACCCTGCGACCAGGAGTACCTTCAGGCTACTATCGTAGTCAACCCAATGATTAAGCACGCCAGCTGCAATCCAAAGGCCCAGACTGCAGATAACCCAGCGCACTAAAAAGCGATATATAAATCCGTGATTCATAGCGTTAGCAGTATTATACCCGCTTTACAGCGTAATGTCCCGTGGGAGTTTAGCGCTGAGGTTGGCGTTGCCTTCCGCTGTAATCAGGATGTCATCTTCGATGCGCACGCCGAGCGACTCCTCGGGAATATAGATGCCAGGCTCTACCGTAATGACCACTCCCGGCTCCAGGGGGTGCTCGTAATCACCGCCATCATGGGTGTCCAGTCCCAGGAAGTGCGATGTGGCATGGGGGAAATATTTGCGGACGCTCTCGCTGTCGATAGTCTTGATAAGCCCAAGCTCGCGCAGCTTCTCACCCATAAAAGTTTCCATCTGTTTTTCGTACTC
>DASPHS010000116.1:0-15553 GCA_035629475.1 Saccharimonadales bacterium (SeqCode) | reverse complement strand
TAAACGTCCTTGCGTCAGGTGCCGCTGGTAGCGGTGGTGGCTGGGCTGCTTGCTCGTGGATGCGAGGATACATGGCTATGACTCAACCCCTCCCTCCATGAGGTCTCGCAGCTTATTGCTAATACGTGTATGCATAGCACGGGCTGCCATAGTGCTTATTTGCAAATACGCGGCTATGTCATCAATTGAAACATCACTCACAAGCATGCGCAGCATGGTATTCTCATTTTCCGATAGTGCATCGGTGCTCGGGACGCCACGTGCCTCCAAATACTGCACCATGTCGGTTATTGGAGGTGGCACGGACTCGCCTGCATACCGTATGACGACTTGCCTCGTCTGTGATTCATCGAGGCCAACTGCTCGCGCTACCAAGGCGACGTCACCCACCGAGGCTCCGGGATCACCCTGCAGTACGGCAGTAATTTCATTGATTGTCAATCCTGTCTGTTGGGAGATGTCCCTGTGTGATACCGTGTTGAAGCTGCGGACTGTCTCAATAATATCAGCTGCTTGCTGTGACCATGTGAGCTCACTATTGCCGTTCCGCGGCCATTGGTAGGTGCCCGTAGCGGGCATGACTTTTTCGGCAGTCGCTTCAAGTTGAGATACCAGCTGGCGACGGATTGCGGTCACGCGAAGCTCCGCGATGCCAGTCAACTGCGCGATCATTGCGTTGGATAATGCCGGATTTATAAGCAGGGCATCAACCTCGCTGCTTACCTGGGGCTGCTTGGGCAGCATACGCTCCAGTGATACCTCCTGCTCACTGAGGCGCACTGCCAGCTCTGCTATACGGGCCTGAGAAAAGTTTGGACGGTTAGCAGCAGTACGAAGCGCGGTAATGACCTCCTTGACGTCTGGTGCGTCTTGCTGAATCTGGTTGACAACCTCAGCGCCATATCGCCCAAGGTCAGTCACAGGAATGCCGAGAGCCCGTGCCTTTTTAACATCTGACTGTGTGGTATCTGCCAAAATACGTAAGCTGCTACGGCTCCAGCTGTCAATATGAGCGAGGCTTGCAGGATTGGTGTCGAGAGCAATCAGTGCTTTCTGTACTTCTGCAGGAGTGGGTGGGAGTGCGGCTGCAGATTCCGCGTCGGCCTGGTCGTCGTCTGTCTGTTGATCGATATGAGGTATCAGGTGCTTGACGATAGCCCGGGCGCCACGCCTGACAGTCGCTTCGCTTACCCCAAGCTGCCCTGCAACCTGTAGCATGACGGTGCCCGGTTCAGACACGTGCGGAAGAAGGTCCCGTAGTTTCTTATCAGGCAGTATTGCTTCATCGACAGCAATACCTTTGTCGGCCAGGATTTCCACTGCCTCTGACACTGGCATATCAGCCAGGCGCATTTGCTCAGCATAGCGTGTGTGTAAAGCAGCCTTTTGCTCTTCTGTAGCGCCTATGACATCGAGGACTGTATTGAATAGTTGGTCGTTACGCGGTGCATCGTCTGACATGAGTCGGTTGATAACCGACAGGGACACGCCAACTTGCGCGGCAAGTTCCGCCCGCTGTATGCCAGCTTGTGCACGGAGTTGATTGATTTCAGCCCCTACCAGATTCATGGGTACCTTGACGACGGTTGCCGGTTTGGGCAACTCTGGCAGCAACGAAGGAGGTGCGGCTTCGAGGAGGAGGTCCATGGCCACGCTGGCATAATTACTGACAGTAGATGGCGCTTTGCCGAGCAGCTCGGGCAATGCACTGAGCGGCGTGCCGGCGTCAAGAAGCGCCGGTAGTGCGTCGAGAATGGCCTGCCGGGAAGCTAATACGTCTTCGGCGGCAATACCATGCTCGGCAAGAGCGGCCACAGTTTTTTGCAGCGCGGCGCGCGCCTCCCCGGGCTCCCATGCGCTGGTGCGCTCCTTGACGTGCGCGGGCAGCGTGCGTTGTTCCTCCTCGACGATTACCGGGCCGGCGTCGGTCTGCACGACTGTTTCTTCTGTATCGCGCAGGTTGCCAGGATTAAGTATCTTCGCAGCGACAGCAATCTGGCTGGCTGTCAGTTCGACGCCAATGTTGTCTTTGACGCGCTCTGCTAACTCCTTAGCTGCCGTAGCACCGATGCGTGCACTGATGGCAGCGCTGATATTTTCTGGCAGCTGACTGTCCTGCTCTGCTGGCTCGCTGTCCTCAGGAATAGTCTCTTCTGTGGGTTCAGGTGCTGTCGGCTCTTCTGGTGCGGGTTCATTGCCTGCATGTGGGGGCGGGCTAAAATTGGCCCCAGTATCACTATAGACAGGTGGCCTTGTACTGTTTGGCTCGTCACCAGGATAGTGAGCGTCTGGATAGCGGTATACTGACGCCGGATCGGCAGCGCCAGGCACTACTGGCCAGCCAGTATGCGGCGATCGCTCTGCGGGTCGAAAATCGGGATACATAAGAAATACCTACTATATAACTTATTCTAATAAAATGCTAATTATGTTGTGTAGAGAACGGTGAGCAAAGTGAGTGCAATATCCCAGGCGTCAAGCGGGGGTGCTGTTCGCGAGCCAGCACCAACGGCGTTATATATGGCCAGCTGCGAGGGAGAGAGGTATGCTCCTGGGTCGAGCCCTCGTCGTGAGAACTCAGTATAAGCCGTGGCAAGTGACTCGTACGCCACCTGGGGCGTCGGGGGTTGCACGGCACCAGATTGCATAAGCTGCTCAATAGCGGTGTTGGCGTTATATAAAAGCACCTCACGCATGGCGCGAACCTCGCTGAGCGTAAGATCAGCCCGGACTGCAACATGCCTGTCAGAGAGACGGGTATCGAGCAGCGAGCCGACAAGCGCCGGGTCAAGTATTCTTGACCGGATGACTGCCGCATACTCTTCAGCAGAGATACCGAATGCATTGAGAGCATGGCCCAGCGACCGGATGCGTGTCTCGTGAGTATGAGGTTCCGCAGGAGCGTCCACTGATAATTCGCGGAGTCGTTTTATCGCTGCTACTAAAGGTGGATTTTCGGTGAGAGTATCTATACGCCCTTCCGGTGTTCTCGATACCCTGGTAATTTTGACCTCCAGAATGCGGCCAGCTTGCGTCAGTTCATCCCTTGTTGCACGGAGTGGTTCGACATGATGCATACGAAATGCCACCCGCATGCGCTCTGTCAGCTGCGCGGCTTCAGCGCGGTCGAACCCGAGAGCAGCCAGTACTTTTGCGGCAGATGCGGCGCCTGGATATTTTGAGAGCTTGCGCGGCGGATACAATACCGCGGCACAGACGGCTTCGCTGACACCGGCCTGCTGGGCGACCTCTGACACGCTCCTGCTGATAAGCAGGCGTACCTGACTTGCTTCGGTGGCAATGATACGCCGTACTACCAACAATTCCTGGCCCGCGTTGTCGGGAGTAATCGGCGCTTCGAGTCGTGCCTGCAATATGCGTTCGCCTATTTGTTCAGCTTCTACGGGAGTGGCCGAAGGTGATGCACGGCGACCCACCTCAATCCTCTCCTGTGAAACTGTATACTGACGTGCACTGCGCGCAAGTTCATACGGTGTGTAGCCCGCTGCCCGCATAAAGGCTGCAAACGTTCGTGCGGCAGGCCGCCAGCCGAGCGTAAGCATATCTTTAGCGGCATCAACGGTGTAGCCAGTGGCCTCGGCAAGCTGTGCCGGTGTCATGCCGGTGGCACGCAGACGGATTTGGAGTGTGGTGACTGTTCGCCGCCACACTGGCTGTGGCGTGGTGACCGCTGCCTCGGATGGCAATGCCATGGCGGCCTCGACACCGATACCACTTTTTGCTGTGAGTAGTGCCGTAAGGCTTCGCTCCAGGCGCTGTACGTGTACCTCCGGCACACGGAGTTGGCGCAGTATTGCTTGCCGGGACGCCCCAGCCTGCACTAAGGTTTCATACAACGCCAGCTGACGCCTACTGAGTAATTCCTCAGGAGCTATGCCGTATCGTTCAATTGCTGTCGTTATGGCCTGCAGGCTTTCCGCTGGAGTCAGCGACACTGACTGCCCTGCTTCTGGTGCAGCGTCCTGGTGCGCCTGGTGTGCCGATGGTTGTGCTGTTCCGGCGGGCTGCGGCGGTGATTCGGCGAGGCGTTGTATGACGGCTGGCGCTGATCCGGTCAACAGCCTGCGTGCGGCAACAATTTGCTTGTAGCTATACCCTGTTTTTACAGCGGCTTGTTTGGCGGTCAAGGCTGGATCCAGCACAGCTTGTACCTCTTGCTCATCCATAGGTATATCAGGGTACTGTGCCAGGAGGTCGGTGAGCGCCACGCGATGCTCTTGCAGGCTTTGTTGAATGCCCTGAAGCGCAGGCGCATCGGCTGGGCCGAGTGTATTATCCGGTACAAACTCTCTCATTTGCACGATTGCTGATAACAACCGGGGGTGGGCTTTTATGCATGCGGACCGCGCTTGTGGATCGGCTGGTATATCGCCGGGCGATATACCAAGAATGGTGCTCGCTTCGTGCAGTTCCTCTGTGGTGGGCGCAAGGTCGTCGATACGCTGCGCAAGGGCAAGCTCCGCCCAGTATGTGCTCTGGCGCGCCGTCAGCGCCGTAATGTCGTCCTGGCTATAGCCGAGTGTCGTCAGTACCTTGGTCAGCACATCAATCCCTTGCACATTCTGTGGTATCCGTTGGAAGTCAGGGTTTTCATTGCGAGCTGCTTTGAGTGCAGCGTCGCGTGATACGCCAGCCAAGTCTGCCAGTTCTCTTAAGGAATGGCCCAGCATGGTGCGTAGGAAATCCGCCTCTTGGGCAATCGCCTGAGCAGATCCATTCAGGCTCTGGTCAGGTGGATTCATGGCTGCCTCGTGCAGGCGTTGGGCGCCAACGTACTCTTTGACGGCTGGCAGATCAGTATTTTGTACGCCAAGTGCCTGGGCTGCTGACGCCGTTTCGCTGGCAGTGGGCGGCTCTGCCTGCAGCTGCTCAAGGCGTTGCAAAGATGCCTGATAGCGATCAGTGAGTGCGTCGGCCTGTTCCGGTGTGCACCCAGCAGCCCGTAATGCTCGGTATAGCTCTTTCGGGGGCACGGGTTGGTCGCCTTGCAGTACGTCACGAACTGTCTGTTCGTCTACGGCCATCTCGGGCTGGGCCGATGCTGCCACAGCTGCCGGGTCCTTATCTGCAGCCCGTGCCACACCTGCGGCTTCTTGCCCTACGAGCTGCCAGTCAGCTTTTTGCAGGGGGCTATCGGGCTCAAGTTCGTTGGCTGCCACAGCTCCAAGGTGCGTGGCGGCAGCTGGCCGCGGCTCGTTGCCGGCATGTTCCGGTGGCCCGAAGTTAGCGGTTGTGTCAGGGTAGTTTGCCTGCGGATTGCCGGTATTCCCTTCATCGCCAGGGTATGGAGTATCGCCTAGGCGATAGATAGGAGATACATCTTTCGTGGCAGGTACGGCCGGTGGCAGGCTATACGGCGACCATTCAGAAGGGTTTATGCCCGGATACATCGGCGTTGCTAGGCTTCTTCTGGCCCTTCTGGTCCTGCACCGCCAGTCCCACTGTCATCAAGGAGCCCCGGGGGTGCCCAGGCGCCATACTGCTCTGAGGCTAACGGCTGATTGCCACCGCCACCGAATGGGTCAAAGGCTTGTTCGCGTTCTTCTTCACGGGCGACTTCTTCGGCATCGGGTTGATACTCCTGCCCCGTGCCAATGTTGCGGATGCCTGCCAGGATGTGTGCAAGTGCGGCGTCATCCGCTGTGGCCGCATTGAAGTCTGGATTGTGCGCCGGGCCCATAGCTCTGCGGGCGTCGGCGTTAGCAACATGTTCTGCGCCACCGAAGCGTCGCGGTATAGCCTCCATGTCATAGGTAAGCCCCATTCCTGGTAGCTGCGCATCCGCCTCCGTTGGTGTATAGGTACCATCCTCGATAGAGGTCCGTACCTCATCGGCAAATGCCTCACCAGGGTAGCGCACTGTTTCTTCGGCCTGCAATTGTTCGCCAAGATGCGTCGCATCGATGATAACTGCTCCAGGGAGCGCGCCAAGCCGCGAGGCGACCTCGGGGTCTGCATTGGTTCGCACTCCTTCTGGTGTTGGTGTGTGTGCGGTGCTGTCCACAGGATCGGTGCTTGGAATTTCGGCAGGATCTATACTTTCGCCCTTGACTACAACCTCAAAATCACCTGCCAGAGTTGTGGGGCGCACGATGACATTTTGTGCTACTGGAATGCCGGCCGTTGCGGCTGCTGGGCCGTGTGGCGGCTCTAGTGGTAGCACCTCGGCCTGTACCGGCTCATGATGCTCAGTGGGATCTGCGGGGCGAGCACCGGGGTCGCTGGCCATAGCGTCTGGCGCTTCAGCGGCCGGAGCTGCATATTCAGCAGTTGGCAATTCCTGATCGTCTGCCGTTGCAGACTGTTCGGGCGCTGGCTCCGTTGCAGCATCGGCAGCATTTGCCAGCTCTATAAGGATATGTCCAGGGCTACCGGGACGATATACGACGGGTTCTGCTTCTGGGTCATCCCCCCTTCCGTCATCCTGTTGGCGCCCTGTGTCTTCTTCGCCTGCTGCAGCCTCTGCCTCGCGAACAACATGTACGGTTGGCTCGTCCCCTTCCCAGTAGGGCATTTGCTCTGCTGCGGGCTGACCCGCCATGTCGCTATGGCCTGCATAGTAGCTTGGGTCTGTAGGGTCCCGGTAGTCTGGCTGGGCGTTCGGGTCGCCTGGCTCTTCTACGGGTATAGGGTCTCTATTGTCATTGTGGCGGTATAGGCCAGCTTCGACAATTGATGGCTGAGCGCCTTGAGGGTCGCCGGGTAGGTACTGTCGCTCATGGTTAGTGCCTGCGCTTGGTGGTACGGGCAATGCATTGGGATAGGCGGCTGCGCCAGGCGTGTCGCCGGGATAGACGATACCACGGGGACGCGCATAGGTCGTTATCTCTGTGGAGGGACGAGTGGGTAGCAGTGGTGCTGGCAATGGAAGGCCAGTGTTGTATTCAGGTCCGTGGGGGTACATGACGGTATATATCCTTGCAAGGTGTTAAAAATATAAAAGAATGGCCGGAGCCATTCAGAAAGGTAAAAACAAAGACTACACGGTTATGTCTACGATTGCAAGCTATTTAGGCACCGGGATTTTAATAGCTACAAAGGTACCCGTCAGGCGCTGGCGATTATCCAGCACGCCCTGTACTTGCCATCCATGCCTTTGCAGTACGTTCGATACAGCCCGCTGTAGATTTTGGTGCTGGATATGCGTCCGGAGTACGGTACCTGTTTTCGCGACCCGCGTCAGCTCCGCTACAACAGTATTCAAAGGTACCTCATCCGGTATCCAGGAGGCCTCATTCGGCACGAGAATGGTGTTCATGCTGGCGTTGGCAATGCCAGCAAGTGCATCAGCTGAGCCCTGTGTCAGCTGTACTCCAGGCCTATCCATCCTGGGTTGCCGCTGCTGATCATACCGGCTGTCAACGCCAATAAATGACGTACGAGGGTACATCTTGCTGTACTGCAGGAGCGCAACGGCCCTGCCACTATCAACGGTCAGTACCTGCCGGAACGGATGGAGCGCTGATGCTTCCCCGCCGAATACATCTGTCGTAGAGGGGGACGCATCGCTCATATTGTCAGTAAAGAGTGTGGCACGATATGCCTCTACGTCGGCCGCATCGGCCGGCAGCATCTCACTTGAGGTTATTTCTGTCCGCTCAGTTAATCCTGTTGGAATGGAGACGTGTTCACCCGGCAGCATTTTCCCGGCTACACTTCGTGCAATATAACGGTCGACAGGTATGACCCGGGCTGCGGGTTTATCTGACTGGGGTGGTTCGGGGAGTGTGGGATCTATGTAGCGGTCAGCTGATGCTTCTTGACCGGCCGAGCGTCTGCCAAAGGGCAGTACGACGGCCTCAGCTTCAGGCTGAATGACCGGTTCCGGCGTATCATGGGTAGCCTTTGCCTGGCCCCGCTGTTCGTCCGCGTCTCGCAACAGTGCTGCAAGCTCATGGACGCGCTTGGTGCGAGCATCAAGGCTCTCCAACGGTAATGTACCTTCAGCAGCCTGTGCGCTAATAGTTTTCTGGGCAGCTTCTATGTATCTGTCTGGTACGTCATCATTTTCAGACGCTCCCTGTGTCTTTTCTGGCGGATCCTTGGGCGGTTCATCCCCGCCGCCACCTGCTGCCGCTGCTGGTGTTGGCTCTTCGACTGGTTGGGCATGGCCCTGCTCTGTGCCTGACAGTGCGCCTTGTTCATCATTCTTATTGCTCGCCTGTACGCCTGCGTACTCGGCGGACGGTGTGGCTGGCGGGAGCGCATGGCCCGCCTCGGGGTTCTGACCCGGCGTATCTCCTGGATACAGTACGGCAGCTTGATTAAGCGTGTAACCAACACGCTGGCCTGTACGTTCTAGCTGAGGGAATGGAAGTACGACGGATTGTTCGGCATCAGCAATAGAAGCCGGGAAATTGGGTATCTCGGGCATGGGGGCTCCTAATTATCTGCTAGATTTTGTCTGCGCCGGTGGATTCGGTTGCTTTCATTGCTGCGAGGGCAGGCACAAATATCCGTGCTATTGAGCGGACGCGTACGGTGGTTACTTTGTCACCGCGTTGTACTTTAACGGCGTATGTAAACTTGCCCACCTTCTCAAAGTTGCCATCAGCGCCACGGCGTACTTTAGCGGTCATTGATCGCCAGCCATGGGCGGCCGCACTGCCGCCTACTGCAAGTGCCAGGCCGAAATTGCGGAGCGAAACTGAGCCGCCGCGGTCAGCAAAGTTTGTACGTGCGGTGCGTTCACTGTGGCTCATGCGGGTTGGCTTAATCACTTTTCCTTGGCTGTCCAGGTGCACGCGCATTACCTTAACGTTATCAATCCCTTGTGGTCGGCCGAGGCCACCCAGTCCGGCTTGCCGGTTGGCGCGGTGAGTTTGACTACCGGGCCGAGGGCCAGGTTGTGCGCCGGCAGTACGCGGGCGATTGTAGCCTGGGCCGGGTCCCGCCGGACCGGGGCGGTTGCCTGGGCCGGAGCCTGGGCGCGCCCTGCCACCTGCTGGGCGACCCCCTGCTGGTTGCGGACCGTAGCCACCTGCAGCGTGTGGCTGGTCACCTGCCTGCTGGCCTGCCGTGCTGGGCATTGGTGTTGCTGCCGCCGGATCGGTCCGTACGCGTGGCGGATACACGTGGGTGGTCGCTGCTGCCGCTGCTGCGGCAGCAGTATTTTCGTTTTGCACCTGTTGCGCTGCTTGGTGTGAACGGGTTATGGCTTCGATCAGTTCGTCCTCAGTCATGCTGGCAATTGGATCTTGCTGCCCCTCGCTACCTTGTGCGGGCGCAGGTGCTCCCTCTGGATTGACCCAGCGACCATCACCATTGTCTACGAGTACTTCTCCTTCAATGCTGTCAGAAGCGGATGCAGGAGTGGGGGGAGCTTCTGCGGTAGCTGCCTGCTCGGCGGCCGATTGCTGTTGCGGGTCTGCAGTAGTCGGGTCATCTGTTTCCGCGGCAGGCCGTTCAACGTTAGCGGCAGTTGCGGCTGCGCCTGCGGCCTCGGCAGCCGTTTGCTGCGCTGCTTGTTCTGCCGCCTGTCTTTCAGCTGCCTCGGCGGCGGCCTGTACCTTGGCTGCAGTGCGCGCTGCTTCTGCTGCACGGAGCTCTGCTGCTACCTTTTCTGCTGCGGCGTCGGCCATTTCCTTAGCGCGAGCGGCTGCCTTTGCCTCGGCATCTTGGCGGGCCTTAGTTTTGGCGGCCTCTTCTGCGGCCTGCACCTCGGCGTCATTGAGGACTCCTTCTTTTGGCTCTTTGGATGGATCGGGCTTTTCAGCTGAGGGTAATTCCAGCGGTTTTCGCCGCGGCTTGTCGGGTGGCACGTATCCACCGGAGTGTGCTCCGTGCGTTGTTTCTTGTTCTTCGGGTTCCGGCTGTTCCGCATCTTCTGGCGGCGCTTGCTCCGGCGGCTTTTCCTCAGTTCCACGTGGCAATGCTGCACGGGGACGGGGGCGATATGTCCCATATGATGTCCCATGATAGGAGGGCTCGTGTGGCTGGTCACCTGCCTGCTGGTCTGCGGGGGGAGCCTGGTCGCCAGTTTGCTCCGAAGAGGATGTATTCTTGTCGCCTGCGCTCGTATTCCATTCTCGCTGTGCTACTACGGCGCCAGCCTTTGTCGCCAAAACCGGGAGACGATCGCTATATGATGGCTGTTCACCGTTACCAGCGCTGGGCGGTGGTGGCAGTACGCTGCCAGCTACTTCCCGGGGATCCGCGTTGGCGTGGCCGGGGTGCTCAGTAGGGCCGGCACGGTAAGGGGACGGTGGACTTACGGGTTCAACTGGCTGCGGCACCCATGGAACGACATCGGTAGGCCTGGGGACATTGTTTGGCGAAGGAAAAGTCATGATTCCCAGATTGTACACGACCTGTGGAGTGAATGCCATAACCAAAACTTGTATTAAGGGCTGTTGGCTCGTATACTATTATTTTTATTCGTGACGTTATATAGGTCATAAACTATAAATTTAAGCGATTATAGTATAAAAGAGTAGTTACCCATTATGTCATCCGGTATAACCGGCGTATCCGGCCCCGGGAATCAGTTGTATCCACCGCCTGGTATGCCCATCGAAACCCAAGTATTCTCCTCATCACAACCTAGGACGGCCTCTCCCGAGTTGGGTGCGGCCGTTCTAGCTAGTGAGACTGAACAGCGGTCGCCATTAGGGTACACGATGAACGCCGCTACAGCACCGGCGGAAGCACGGGCTGCTACCACCCAAGAGTCAGGTATGACGTACCCCTCTGCTCCCCAAGAAGCTGCCGCGCCTCCTAACGCTGACGGCCCAAACGACCAGCCACCACCACCTGACAGCCCAGAGTCCGGTGAGCAAGAGCAGCCGCAGCGTCCTAATCGGGGTCCGATGGTCGTGCTTGATAACGTTGAACCCAATGTGCCCCCGCAGCCGGGTGTGCCAGCTGAAGCCTCTCGCAGCAAACCGCAGCAAAACGAAGTCGACCAGGCCGCGACTTTGGACGACGGGCCTATCTCGGCAGTCATTACCCATACGGGCGGCGATAATAACCGGGTTGATTTTCGGGGCCACCCTGCTCTTATGCCCTTTGGTGCTGGGTATCACCAGCCCAATGAGACAATGCCCACTGAGCCTGGTGAGCGTGTGCAGGTGGATACGCCTGCCGAGCAGCAGGCTAGCCAGGACGAACTATTCACCCACTGGGTGAATATTTATGAAGAGCGGCGTCCGTCCACTGGCAAAGAGGACGAGCCTGATGTAGATACGTCAGAATTGCCAGGTATGAGTGTGCATGGTCTCACCGAAAGCGCTGAGGGTGAAGAGCCGTGGCAAATGGTTATAACTGGTACGCCCGTTGACGACAATGACCGTAGGGCTATGGCAGACCGGGTTACTGATATTATTGATGACGCTGAAATTACCCCTGGCGACCAGTCAGTGATTGGCGAGATGGAACCCTTCCAGAAAGAGCTTTCACGCGGCAGGCATGCCGGTGTGTTGCGGCGAATGATCCGTGTCGGCGCTACGAGCCGTGAGGCGGCTGCCCGCATTGCCCGCCGCATTGCCGGATCGGTACTTCCTGCTGACCCGACAACGCGTTTCACGGTTGAACACTCCAGTGAAGGTGTCGTTGTGCACGAGGGCGAGATGAACGCTGAGGCTGCTGCACTGGTCAACGAGAGTCAACAGATAACACAGGATAACTTCAGTAGTATTGTCAGTACCCGCCGCTTCCGTGATTTGTTCAGGTGGCCGAACGACCGTGAAGTCGTGGGTTTGCCTATCGTCGAAAACCGTGAATTTGCCGTGAACCAGGTATTTGAAGACGATGACGTAAAAATCCCCATGGGTAACATTACCCGTAAGGGGCGAGACGTTGCTCCTATGTATATCACCGACGAAGACCTTAAGCGACATATCGGCGTCTTTGGTGCGAGTGGTAGCGGTAAGACCGAACTGATGCACAAACTGATTGCTGAGGCGCTAAAGCGCAATCCCGACTTGCAAATTATTGTGGTCGACTTTGAAAAGGAAGATAACTACACTGCACGCCTGGCGCGGGTATTGCATGAAGCGGGCATCCCGGATGTTGACGCGGTTATCAACCGTATCAACCCTTCCAGCAGTGACGTGCTTGCTAACATCAACCTTCTTGAGATAACTGAGGACAGCACTCCGGAACAAACCGCCGATTTCGCGACCGAGGCGCTCGTCGCCTCTGTTTTAGAGCCTGAGCCCCGGCGCATTTTAGGCAAATACCTGAAAGCGGCGATCACGCTATCCTATGAAAAAATGGGCTGGGACATTGCCACTAATACTTCAAAATATCCCAACGGCCGCCCACCCACGCCCACTATGAAAACCATCAGTGAATGTATTGCTGAAGTTATAGCTTCGGCCGGCTTTAAGTCTGAGACGCAGGGTGACCTGGAGGGGTGGACACGTACGCAAGTTGAAAGCACCATGCGCGGGTATGCTGGTAAGCTGTTCCAAAATGGCCTCGGGTACAACATCGATATGGACAAACTGCGGGCCAAAAATGGCGTTACCGTACTTGAGCTTAAGAGCCTGGACGAAACATCACGGCAAGTGGCACTGTCTGCTCTGCTCAGACAGCTGACCAACCGCCTGCAGAGCGAACGGTCGGCCGATCCGGATAGCTTCCTGGATGCCCATAAGCTCATGATGGTCATGGACGAGACTGGTGGCATTTTTGCGGAAGATGGTGAAGCTAAGAAGTACACCCGCTGGGTACGCGAATTAGGCATGAGCTTTTTGGTCGGACAGCAGGGTATGGACGACCTGGCTACTGACTTCGTGAATAACTGTGGTGCAGTATTTGCGATGAAGCAAACCACTGGTGCCAACTTACAGCGCCTGGCCGACCGTGCGGCATCGGCGACCCTAGAACAGCTGCAGGTACTGAACACGGCTCGTCCCGGTACGGGTATTTTGATTTCTGACAATACGCCGAATGGGCCGGTACAGTTCCGCATGCCGCACAACGCCCGAAGTACCGATAAGCCGGTCGTAGTGGAGGGTGCTGAGCAGCTCGTCAACCAGGGTTACGATATCAAGCTGTACACGCCGAAAATAATTGCTGAGGCCCAACGTCAACTGCGGGATACGTTAATGGGGAATGACATCAGGGCCTGGGCTACGGCTGTCGTGCAGGCGGTGGTAAACGAGGAGCCTCTACCAGATGTTACGCCAACCCTCCAACAGGCACTCTACATGAAAACACCCGGCCAGGCTGCTGATATTCGCGACAAGATGATTACGGACGCGATCACGCAAGCGGCATATGGTATCCCGGAAATGCAGTTCGCTGCTGCCTATGACAGGCTCGTGCCATACATGCGTGATGACATGCTGGCGCAAGCGTCGTTAACCTATCCCGTAGACCGCGCTGTTTTCCGTCCTGAATTCGCTTTGAATACTGCACGCTACAATCGTGCGCTGATTGAGCTAAAGGAAGTAACCATGGGCGACCGCATAGAGACAACGCCCGAACTGGAAGCATCATTAGGTCAGCAGTTGGGCGGTCTTTCAGCTCAGGAGCAGCTAGAGGCGCTGTACGTTATGGAGCGTACGACGTATCAACAGCTTGTAGAGACGGCCTTTCAGTGGGTTGAGGCGGTAGTGACAGGAGGTCCGCAACAAGATAATCAAGGCACGGTCACCCAGTTGTACAAGCGATTGACTGTCGGCGCGGACGAAGCAGGTGTGCAAGCTATAGTCGCGAGTGCCGCTGGTGCTGTCTTGCAGTCATTTGCGGCTGCGGCGCACCCGGAGGATCCTCGGGCGGCTGCTGTTGAGGCGACAGCAAATGAGTTTATAGACCATATATTCAGTGTTGCTGCCAGCGCCGATGATTTGCCGTACGGCTTCCCCAAGTTACGCAAAGTTCTTGAGGAACGCCGCGATGCCGCAGAGGCACACCCCGGAATAGATTTGTCACACTTGCAGCAGTATTACCCGGAGGCTATTTTGCCAAGCCCAGAAGTCGTTACTGAGCAAAATGGCACGCTGATTACTACCGCCCGTACGGCTAAGGAGCAGATTGCCATAATCGAAAACGAATTGTTGCCAGCGTTCATGCTCACCACCAACTATGCGCCTACTGAGGCTGACGTCTTTTTTGCGCCTGACGGTATGGACACGATTATCGGACAGATGATGAAAACCAATCGTGAACAAGGCCGCGTGTACGATGCGCTGCGTGCCAAATTAAATGGCGGCCAGAACCCGAATCTCAGTATCGTTGACATGATTGCGTACGATGACCCGTTGCGTGCCCAATGGGAACAGCTTATTACCGAGCGCTTTATGTATGGCGGCATGGGCTTTACACTGCATCGTCAAATGATTCACCGTATGCGGCATGGGTATGGGCGCCATATTAGTAACATGCGCTTTATTGCGGATGAGCGGCGGCAATATGTACAGGCACGCATTCAACAGATTCAGCAGCAGGCCGAGGCTGGCGCTAACCGTAACGCGGCAGCTATTGGTGCGGTTGCCGTTGCACCGCAGCCAGGAGGAGTACAATAATGAGATACGGCGAAACAGCACCACGTATTGATGAGCAGCCCGCTATTTATGTGCCGGGCGCTCGGCCACCAGCCGCCGAGCAGCCTCCAGCATCGGGGTACGCGCGCCCGCAGGCTGTGTATCCGGGAGACGAGACATCCCGGAGTGGTACTGCTACACAGGAAAGAGATGCCGCACCAGCCTATAGGCCTTTGGTGCCGCCCAGCGATAAGCCACCTATACCGGCTGGCTCTGATGAAGAAACCGCATTGCCGCCTGCAGCCGCTGAAGAAACTAATCCGTATCTGGCAGATGCCGACAATACCGACGGCCAGCCACAACCGATCCCGGCACAAGAGGCAGCCAAAGAGGTAACTCCTAGTCCTGACGGACGTCCACCCTCCCCTCCCCCACGGTCCGCTGCATTCGCACCTGTGGCTGAGGTCGGATATCAGGCGGCTGAACGGCCTGCGCCTGTGCCGCAGCAGGTACCGTTACCCGAGCCATATAGCGTACAGGAAAGTCGCCGGCCTGATGACCGGATCCAGCAACCCGCCCTGCCGCACGGCCCGGAGTCAGAAATACCGTTTGACTACCGCTCTACAAAACTCGACGTCGTATTGAGCAAGCTGTCCCAAGTAAATCTGATTGCGCCGCCGAGGGTTGAATACCGTGTTATTAGCGAGGTCGTGGCAACGCATGTCGAGAGCCAGCGGGCGGCATTCCGCAAAAACCCTGTTCCGCTGAATGCACGCACCATCTTAACGGCTAGTTTCGCTCCGGGCACGATGCCCGAGACCGTCACTGACCCCGCACAGGCGTGGTTTAAATCGGTCAATATGAGTGTTGCGGATGCATTCAACAGTATGCCAGCCGAAGTAATGGTGGACGTGCTGGCGGCTACGGCCTATGAAGGCGATCCCGCGATGGTTGAGGCGGTCGACTTCATGACCCAAGTTATAGAGCAGTTCCGTGGCAACCTTGATGACCCTCGTACGCTCAGCGACTTTACGGGTGACAAATTCCCGTTAGAAATTTTACGCGATACCTTATTGAAATATATGGGTGCACGTAAGTTA
>DASPHS010000115.1:0-10773 GCA_035629475.1 Saccharimonadales bacterium (SeqCode) | reverse complement strand
CTTCATATCAAATACACCCCGGCCGTAGAATTTGCCTTGGTCTTTGCGTAACTCAAACAGTTCTGGGGCACCAGGTACCACATCCAAATGGGCGGACAGCATTACCCGCGGCTTTTTATTGCCAGGAGTAGTGGCTACCAGTGATTCGACGCCATTCCAGGTGTAGTGGGTCACTTCCATGCCCCGGACAGACAGGAATGTGTCAATGTAGGAGAGTGCGTTGTGGTTTGCCTCGTATTTTCCACTGAGTGTCGGTATAGCTATAAGCTGCCGCAATATGGCCTCGATGTTTTCATGGCGTCCTAAATGAGCAGGCGGTTGCGGCGGCGCGGATGCAGTGGTGCGCTGGAGCCACTTGCCCGATAGGCGCTCTACCAGATCGGATAGTGTTTGGCCATTGGATATAGCTTGGAGCACTTTGTTCATAATGATGTCGTCCTGTTAAAAATAAAATGAGGCCCCGTGGGAGCCCGATACTGCGCGTGCGAGAGGCACAATATCAGTCGAGCGGTATGGTGTGCACGAGGGTGACTAGACAAAACGCGGTAGTCTTCATGGCATTGGTAGTATACCCTCGTGCTTAAAAGAGCGTCAAGCAAGCTGTGGCATGAGCTTTTGCGTCGTGGCAATTTTGCCCAGCAACATATCACAGCCATATTTTGCAGCCCGCAAGGCCCGCTCGTAGGCTGCAACTGCGGCATCAGCATCACGCCGTTCGCCGGCTTTCTCGGCGAGGGCCCGGGACATATCGCCTTCCAGCGTCGCAAAGCGCGGGTCACTGCTGATAGCAAAACTTGAAAAGTAGTGGTCGATAGCATGCCGGGCAGCCACGTACTTCCGCTGATCGACTAATCCTTCGAACAGATTTTTAAAAGAAGTGTGTGTATTGCGGGCATCAATTTCTGGATAGAACCCACGCATTGCCGTCAGGTGCCGCAACGCTTTGGTGTATTCACCCCTGTGCAGCCGGTAGTGGTACTGGGTGTACTGCTGCAGTACTGATTTGCCGACCGCCGATGGGAATATGCTAATTGCAAACGTGTGTTTGGGGCGGGCCTCGCTCTCGCCGAAACGCTTACTGGCAAGAGCATCATTGCTAAGCGTCGTCTCACCATCGTACTGCAACCAGGGGTAATCGCCCTTCCATGTCTCAACCGTTTGGCCTTTTTCGGCTACCATGGCCTGTGTGTTCAGCAAGACGCCTGCCTTGCCGTAGGTTTGGAACTGATTTGGCATATTGTCGAGGGCGCCTTGATTGATTGCTTGCCCGAGTGGCCCGCTCAAGCCATTGAACATCGCATCTTCGTAACGCATGCCATCAGGCGTGGGGACAAGCAGGAAACCGTGCCCGTTCCCAAAGCCAATAAAATGCTGTATACCCAACGCGTCTAGTGTTTCCGAAAGTACTGTCGTGTAGCCACTGCAGGTGGTTGTTTGTTCGGCGAGCAATGTATCGAACGTCGTGCCGTTTTGAGATTGTAGCGGATACTCGCCGCTCGGCCATCGGAGTGTTTGCCGCACCGCAAGGCGGGCCATATCCAGCACGCCGCCCAGAACGGTGCCATATTCGGCTGTTCCGGCTGCTGCCTCGAGTGCTTGCTGGGCTTGGGCGGCGTGCAGAGACTCCTCGAATGGCCGGGCTGGTTGTTGCTCGGTAACAAGATAGGGGTGCGGTGTCTGCAGGTGTTCGATATACATAGTGGTTTCTCATAAAAAATACCGGGTAGGTACCCGGTATGCGTTGTTTCAGTTTCTTGCTAAATTAGCGGATTCTTACTTTCTGGTACGCAAAACGGGTACTCCGACCTTGGAGGTGCATAATGACGACAGAAAGGAAACGCGTAAACATAATTTCATTGTAAGATTCCTTACAGCCCGTGTCAACCCCTTCGTGCTTATGGAGGGGTTGACGCAGCTTTTCAAAGCGAGTAATACTGTAGGTATGGCTCGTTCATATTATCCAGCTATAGCCCGCAACGCCACCCTCTTTGGTTGGTTTTTTGCGTATGCGTATGCACTGGATAGAACCGGCCGTTAAACAAAACGAGAAATCAAAATAAACCGGGTCCATCCAGGACTCGGTTTTTTAATTTATAAGGAGTATCACTATGGAAATAGAACAGCAAGCCAGTCCGGCCGACCAAGAGCAGCCCGCGCAACAACACAGGGTTCCCTTGCCAGAAGGTGCAGGCATAAGCGCGCAGGCTGAGGCCTTCCTGTATGGCCGCAAGCTGCCTTCCCTCCTGATGGACCAGACGGTTATCCGGCCAGCGGGTGATGTATTGTAGCACCTAAAAAGAGACGGCTGTCGCATTGCCGTCTCTTTTTATGCAGGCCCTTATTTGTGGGCGTCGAGCTGCTGGAGTTTGAACTGCGTATAGCGTTCGGCAGCCAGGCGGGAAAGTTCGGGGTCTTCGCCTTGGTTCACAAATTTCATGGCTTCGGCCAGGTTGGGGTGTACCTCGGCGAGCTTTTCGTGCATTTGCTGGACGAGCTTGCGGTAACCGGGGTGCCCCTGCGGGCTGGTGCGGAGTTCGTGTAGATGGAACGCTTCGCGGGCATTGTAGGTAATCTTCCAGCGCATGCGATGCCCAAGCAACGTCGCGTATTGGGCTTCTTGGTAGTAGCCCTCTCCCTGCAGTATGCTGAAGAGCTTGAGGCTGATGTCAAAGCACGCTTCAAACTGGTCGGCCAGGCCTGCTTCATCAACAAGCTGCGGGACTTCATAGCCATACCGTGGCGTGAGCTGCTGCCACTCCAGGTCGTCGACCATGCGGTGGCGCTGGAGGTCGCGGAATATACCGTAGTCGCACACCAGATCCCAGCTGTAGTGGATTTTTTCGAGGGCACGGCCAGGACGATGCCGCCGGTTAAGACGTTCGCCCATGTAGGCATCAAATACTGCCATTTTTTGCGCATACGGCCAATCTGAGGTAATGCGCTGCAATTCTTTGAGCGGGAGGTTGCTGTGTTCGTACAGCATGTCGCCCACGATGTCCATTTCGTTGCGGGGCCATACGTGGACAAGCTGCACGGGTTCAGCCTGATCGGTCAGGTTACTCGGCAAGTATTCCTGGGCCAACTTGGCCACATTGGTAAATGTGTTCGCCCGGTAGGCAATGGCAGCCCCACCACGTTCGGGCTTGTCTGCGCGTTCCAAGAACGCAGGGGCAACCTTACGGGCTTGGGCGAGCATCTGTTTGCCCGTTTCGCGCGCTTCGGGTGTCGGGTCGCTCAGTAAATGCATGATCAGGCTTTCGAGCGCCTGCCCTGATGCAAAAATGCCCACGGTTGATGTGGTGGCGACAGGAAGTAATGGCCGCACCGCATCGCATGCCTGGGCTCGTACTGCCCCCCGGAACGCACCATCGCGTTCGTTTTGGGGCACGGTAGAGTTGTCGGTTATGTACTTGGTGAGAGTGTGCACTAGTTCAGAATAGATATCAAATATCTGGTCCATATACTGGTTGTACTGGTTGCGGACATGCTGCGGCAGATACTCTGGCGTATAGTAGCGGTATTTGCCGTTCTGATCTTTCTGGTCGAAGTAAATGTAGCGCGTAGACTGCTCCAGGTATGATGCCATGCGTCCCCACTCCAGCTTTTTGGTCAGCAGGTTGCTGGCATTTTCGACAACCACGTGGATGCCGCTCAGTTGCTGCACGCTGTCATCGCCGTAGGCAGTAATAACCCGCTGCAGGAGCTGCTCATCCTTGCCCTCGTTGGCGGCAAATTCATCAAGAATAGTAATGCGCATGTCGTCGGCGCGTCGACTTAGACGGGCCATGGCGGCAGCTACGGTAACGGGACTGAGCTTGCCAGTAAACGCGTATACATTGCCCTCGGTGTCTGTTACGGCTTCTTCCAGGAACCGCTTTCCTGCTTCAGTGACCTGATACCGTCCCTCGGTGTCCTTTGCGACATACTCGCTGGTAACGACTGTTTTGGCCGGCGCTGTAGCTACGGCTGGCTTGCCCGACTTTTTGGCAGGCAGGAGCGGCTGGATTTGCTGCCAAAGCATGGCGTGTACCGTATCGATATCGAGTAGTTGACCCTGCTGCACACAATCCATGCGTACAAAATCTTTGGGGAACAGCTGGCACATGTCGTCGTAGACTTCGACTGCCTTCTGCAGGTGGCTGAGGTCGGCTTCGTGTAGGTCACGCTTTTTATCGGTGTAATTGCGCTGCGCCTTTTTATCCACCAGGCCCTGTGCTATCTCGGCCGGGACGCGCAGTACAAAGCTGAGTGTCGGCCGTGGTGTGCGGAGCATCTCGAACTCCAGATTGTCGAGCCAGATAAAGTAGCCACGGCGCTCTTCAGCATGGTGGAATTTGGTGCCCTGGTGGGCCATGTTAGAGCCGACGAAGCGATTAGCTAGTACTACCTTGCCCTCGGCAAGTGCTGCACGGATTTGTGGCGCTGCCTGGTAGCGGTCCAGCGCGTAAAAGAGTGAACCGGTATATGGACCGACGTCTTCAGCACTGCCGTACTTGCCGTTCAGGTATTCGCGTACGAAGTAGCTGGACTCCTGTTCATACTGCGGGAAATCAAAGGTAGCGACGTCATAGCCCTCGGCGGTGAGTCGTTCTGTCAGCTTTTGAAACTGTGTGCCTTTGCCTGAGCCATCAGTCCCCTCAATGACTATGAACGTCCCATTTTGTTGTTCTCTCATCTGCTGTGCTCCCGCTATAGTGCTTTTAAACCGGCTATTGGTACGGGCAAGCTACGCTTGTCCTTGTAGGCCTTTGGTAACATTTGGTCTGGTGTCCAATCGCGGATCAATTCTTCGAGGTCGGTGCCCTGCTGGTACTTGCCACTAAAACCGTTGTCGCGGCCGGAGCCGTAATTGCCGGCTACCTCGCCGGTTTCGTGGAAGACAGCTTGGGCGATACGTTCCCCCACGGGCAACAGTACGGTTTCGTGCTGGTTAAGGTTAAAGATCTCGAGGGTAAGGCGGTTAATGTAGCCGGGGTCAACCCAGCCAGCGTCAAAACAGACTGCTATACCGTTACGGCCCCAGCTGGAGCGTGACTTCAGCTCGTAGGCACCAGGCGGCTTAATGCCAAAAAACTCATGGGTATGTGCCAGGATGCGCTCGCCCGGACGCAATGCGATAACTGGGTGGTCCAGTGGAATGCCGGCTACGGGCTGTATGCCGTTTTGCCAGCACCATTCGCCGTGCGGTACTGCTTGCTGTGGTTGCCCGAAGTAGCGTTCTACATCCTCTTCGTTGAACGGATTGTAGATAGTCTTGTGGCCACTGCGTTCAGTACGGTAATAGTAATAACCAAGCGTTACGTCAAGACTGGCGTGGGCAACATGCTTGGGGTTAAACGGAACGCTGACAATGTGGCCCATTTCGATGGCCTGCAAAATCTGCGTATTGCTGTATACACTCATATATCTCCCCCTAAAATGAATCTCTATAAAGAGTCAACTTCCCTCAAAAAAGTTACTTGTATTGTACGGCCAAGTAATACAGCCCGGCAAGCAATTTGCCAAAATTACAACTCTTATGGTTCGTGATACCGCTTATGCTTGCGCCCCAGGGGTGCTCCCTGGCGACGGCGGCGACCGTTAGCTCATCGCCTCATCTGACATAAAAAATAATCCCGCTGCAGTGAGCGGGATTATTTGTATGGGTACAACGAAGCTTAGAGTTCGTTTACGCCAACCTTGATGGATGGGCCCATGGTGGTTGCCAGGTGGATAGCCTTTACGTAGCTGCTCTTTACAGATGCAGGCTTGTTGCTCTTGAGGCTGGCAAAGATTGCACGCAGGTTCTGCTCGATCTTATCAGTACCAAAGCTTACCTTACCGGCACCAATGTGCACGATACCGGTGCTGTCGACACGGTATTCAACACGGCCAGCCTTGGCTTCAGATACGGCCTTGGCGACGTCGGTGGTTACGGTACCACTCTTAGGGTTTGGCATCAGGCCGCGAGGACCAAGTACGCGGGCGAACTTACCAAGCTTGGCCATGTTTGCTGGAGTAGCAATCAGGATGTCAAAGTTGATAGCACCCTTTTCGAGGTCCTTCAGGATTGCTTCTACACCGCTCAGGTCAGCGCCTTCTACGGCATCGTCAGCGAATACAGCAACACGGACGCTCTTACCGGTACCGGCAGGCAGTACCAGGTTGTCGCGGATGTTCTGGTCAGCGTGGCGAGGGTCAACGTTCAAGTTAACATGTACCTCAACGGTCGCGTCGAACTTGATCGGGCTGGTAGTGATGGCAAGGGCGATGGCCTCAGAGAGGGTGTACGTCTTGTCTTTTTCTACCTTTTCAGCAGCAGAACGGAAGTTCTTGCCTTGGCGCTCGATGCGTGGGCGGGTTGGGTTGCTGCGCTGCTTTGGGCCTTCAGCGGCTTCGGCTTCAACGTTAGCAGCCTTGCGCTCTTCTTTAGCAGCCTTCTCTTCAGCGGCTTCGATAGCCTTTGCGCTGCGCTTGCCGGCCTTGGCAGTAGCCTTCTCTTCTTTGTCGCTGTCAGGAGTGACTGCATCTACAACGGCGGTAGCGGTGTCGGCTACCTTTTCAACGACAGTTTCAGCAACGTCGGCAACTTTTTCTACGACGGTTTCGACAATGCTCTTGTCTTCTTCTTTTTTGGCTTTTGCCATAGGGGATCTCCTTTCGTGGTGCATGCGGCCGTGAAGCCTCCCACAAACTTAATGATTAAAACTGATTATACCAGATTATTATCCCTGTTGGAAGGGCGGATTGGGGCTGCCGGCGTACGGGTGCTGCTCTAAAATACGCTGGTTAACGGCACGAGTATGCTCGACGGTGTACTGATATGCTGTTTCGTCATCATGGGGGTACAAACGTATCTCTCCAAAGAACCCCAGCGATATTCTGGCCAGCCGCTTTACCCGTTCCTGCCAAGGCAAGAGCCTGGTGTCAAGGTAGACACCAGGCTCTTTTGTTTCATGCCAGGGTGACGCGTGCGGAGCTGTTTCTCCGCCCACGGTTAGGCCTCTACTTCAACGCCCATAGAACGAGCAGTACCGGCAACCATCTTCTTGATGGCTTCGATGTCTTCTGCGTTCATGTCGGCAGCTTTTTCTTCGGCAATCTTTGTCAGTTGTTCCTGTGTAAGCTTCTTGGCGATTTTTTCGCTGTTAGGCTTGCCGGAACCCTTTTGGATACCGAGGGCTGCACGGATGCGGTCGTCAGTTGGCATAGCCACGACGCGCCAGCTCATGGTGCGGTCTTCGTAAATAGTAATGTGTACGGTCACGGTCTGGCCGTTCATGTCTTTGGTCTGGTCGTTGAACGGGTTGATGAAGTCCATCATGTTCACACCGTGCTGACCGAGTGAGCTACCAACGGGAGGCGCAGCGGATGCGCGACCGGCAGGGATTTTCATCTTCAAGTTTGCTTTTACGGCTTTTGCCATGGGTTATATCTCCTTAATTGTGCGTACAGAGTAGAAGCTTCTGTACACGCTTCTTCGTTGTATCGAAGTGCGTAACAGATGTGATTGTACAGTAAAACGCCCCGAATGTCCAGCATCCGGGGCGTTCCTGTGGGCTTCATAAACCTTAGCGTGCTACGCGGCGTGCTGCGTAGGCGGTAGCGCCTGCTTTTGCTACGCGGCGCAAGTTCTGGCGACCCTGTGTGGTGCGTGGGTCAACCTGTTCGGCGGCTTTGCGCACGTAAGGACGAGCGGTACTGGCGGCGCGGCGAAGGCCGTTAACTGCGGTGGTGCCGGCCGTACGACGTGTGCCTGCGGTGTTACGCTGTTCTGAGCCGTATTCAACACTTGGCTTGCCAAGAATAGTAGGCTTTGGCTGCCGTACTTGGGTAGTTGTCGTGTCTTCACCACGGCGGGCACGAGCAATCTCTTCACTCGTCTCGTCGAGCCACTGTTGGGCTGTCTTGCGTTCAGTGCCTGCTGGGGCGGCGGGAACGGTACGAACAACGCGTTCTGGGCGGTGTGGACGAGTGGCAGGCTGTACTGGCTCAGCTGGTTCGGATTCCTTGCTGGCGGGCTGCATGCCAGGTATCTGCTTGTCAGCTGGGTCTTCCTTTTTCACTGACTTGATAGGAGTCACCTTGCGGCGCTTTTGTGTCTGTTCCTTAATGAAGGCGACGCTCTTGGTTGCGAGGCCACCCAGTTTGGCCATCAGGCCCTGCTTCTTGTCGGTTTCAGCAGTTTCAGCCGTAGGTGCGGCGGGGGCAGCGGCTTCCTGCTGGGCAGTCGCTGGTGCTGCTGCACGTTCGCCAAGGCGGCTGCGTGCAAGCAGAGTCTCGCGTCGGCGGTTAGGGACGACTGGCAGCTCTTCGGTAGGCTGCGCTTCACCGTTACGAGCGGCAGTCGCTTCTTCAAGTGTCACGGGGCGCGTGGGGCCGGTTGGGGCTGCGCCATATCGAGCAACTTCTTCAGCTGTGTATACTGGCTCGCCGTTGTACTGCAGTCCAGCGTGCACCTGCTTGATTGGCAGGGTTTCACTGAGCATAGTGGCGCGAGCGTCCTCAAAGCGGAAATCTGTAGCCAGTTGTGGCTGCAGTGCTTCAGGGATCTGAGTACCTTCATAAGTGCTTGCAATGTATACGTTCGGATGTGCTTCACGATTCATAGTTATTATAATACCACAAAACTAATTAAAAAGCAATACGATTATGATTGCCTGTAACTAGCTACATATGACGCGCGGTGTGGGCATGCCGTTGAAGCCGGAGGCATAAGCGGTTGTGTACGCACCGGTGGTATAGATGATGACCCGGTCCCCGGTCTGGATGTCGCTCGATAGCAGCTGGCTCATGCTGATGGTGTCTTGGCTATCGCAGCTAGGACCGGTAATCACATAGCTGGCTTGTTCTGCTGAGCCACGTGAGTCAACCATGGGATACTGCAACTCGGTGCCAGACTCCAGAGCTTCCATGAGGCCGTTGAAGGCCCCGACACTTAGATAGAGCCACCACTGTCCATTGCGCAAGGCCTTGCCGTACACTTCGGCCACGAGGGCGCCGGCATCACTAACGAGTGCCCTTCCCGGTTCAATCGCTACTTTTGCTGGCTGGTACGGCAGTTTGGCAAGCTCGCGGCTAATGGCTTTGCCGAATACCGATAACGGCGGGATATTCGCACTGTGATAGGCTGGAAAGCCGCCGCCGATGTCGAGCATTGTTATATGGATGCCGCTCTGTTGCAGTAGCTCCATGAGCGTACCAGTATTGCGCAGTGATTCGGTCCAGGCTTCGGGGTCCTCCATCTGTGAGCCCACATGAAAGGCTAAGCCATAGGGCTCCAGTCCGGCACCCCTGGCCTGTTCCATAAGGCTGACGGCATGTTTTTGCTCATCTTCACTGGTTGCCGGCTGGCCGAATTTGGCTTCGCTGGCCACGGTACTCTTGCCAAGTGGTGTCGTAAGGCGGAGGTATACTTTGATGTCGGATTTTTTGAGTGCTGCAAACTTTTGCAGCTCGTCTTCACTCTGAAAGGCAAAGCACCGCAAGCCTGCGGCATACGCCCGCCGGATATCACGGGGGCTTTTGACGGGATTACTGTACAGCACTTCTGCTGGGTTGACCCCGATTTTTTGCAGCAGTGCCAATTCATTATATGAGGCAATCTCGAAGCTGCCGCCCAGCGCTTTGATGTGCTCGAGCACCTGAGGGTGCGGATTACACTTCATGGCATAGTGGACAGTGGCCATGGGGAGCGCTTGCCGGAAGGTAGTGTAGGTATCGCTGATACAGGCAAGGTCTATGTAGAGCAACGGCCGGGTTGCTGCCGGTTGGGCAAATAATCGCTCAGGGGCTAATGGTGCTGTGGGACGAGTGCTGCTGGGTAACGTAAGTTGTGACATTATGTAACAGTATCATTTAGCTTAAGATTGTAACGGCATATTTTTTCATAACGCGATTATTGAAACTCCAGAAACGGTTATGTACTACGGGGCTGTATGAAGGAGACTCGGGGTTGAGCATATTGGCGCGCCATTGTGGCCCATTGCAGGCCTGCACTGTCGTGCGGTTGGCATTCGGACGCGGGGAATGGAAGTTTATGCGCGGCAGGCCCAGCTCTATAAAGCCATCGTCTTTTTGATTGAGCATGCCACCGATGGACTCGTCCAGGCAGGCAAAGTAAAAGTCGACATCCCTGGCGGTCATTACTGATGTGACGTTCATCATGGCTATGGCGTTACCGCTCGATAAATACCCTTTGCGTGTAGCGACTGACACGATTTCCATTGCTCTTTTATTGCGGATGGCCGCACTCAAGCCTTTGGCGGCAAAGACATTTTCGTATGATTCCTGCCAGTCCTCGCCAATAGCTACTTCTGACGGCAACAGTGTGTCCTCGGTGGCGCGAAACCTGTTGTGCATGCCACCGATAACAACAGGCGTACCACTATCGTAGAGTACCGTTACTGCCAGCGAATCGGTGAGTGGATTGTAGACCCGGGTTGCCTCACCCCTGCTCCAGTCTTTTTCGGCAAATTCTAAATCAAGAACGCCAAGGCCCGCCGGTATGATGATGCCGGTAGCCAGCGGGCTCTCGGTACCGCGTGGTACGTAGAACACTTCGCCGGTGGGTCGTACGTCTTCGTCTGGGTTTTGGGCTGTCAGGTCTTCATCGCGCCCGGCAAGCGCGTCCTGTAGGTTCCGTTCGACGCCTGCAAGGTTTCTTGCTATGTTGCTGGTGTTCCATGCTGCCCACTGTTCCAGTTCGCCCTGATTGAGCGTATATGGATTGACGGTCCCGAACCGTTCTTGTGTTAACATGCGACCTCCCTCACTACTATTTAGTAGTACTGT
>DASPHS010000114.1:0-10364 GCA_035629475.1 Saccharimonadales bacterium (SeqCode) | reverse complement strand
CGCAGCGACCGCTAATGTGATTGTGCAAGCCGAGCATGCCGCCCCAAACGAGACACAGCATTATGATATGTGGCGCATGCACACCGCACAGTAAAAGAGCCGGATTTGACTGCCCGGTTTTACGAGCGTCCTAGCGGATTGCCCCTAAACTCCGCTGCGGATAGCGGGAACGGATGTTTGGCGCCATGCATTAGCGGCTCATCAACACTAATAGTGTGGCCCTCGCTTATGTCATATCGCCCCTCTGGGGCAACATTCATGATCATCTTGCTGATAAGAAATGCCAGGTACAAATTGAATGTACAGGGGGCTATGTGTACGCCCGATTGTTCATCATGGTATTCACCTGAAAAATGCGCTTCATTCGGGTCGATGTATAGCGGTGCATCAAGTACTTCTGCCAGTAACATGCCATTGCCCGGGTATACATAGGGGTCATGCATTCCATTTAACACCGCCACTTGGCGCAGCGCCATGCTGGCTAACAGGGCGCGCGTCATGAAAACGCCAAACTCATTGTGTACAAACTGTTCGCCAGTCTGCGGGTCAGGGTGCGAACCATCGAAGTGTTTCGCTATTTCATTGAATCCAGACGGTTGCAGATTGACAGCCAAAGGAATCCAGCCAGCAAGCTGATAGCCGGGGTCTTCCAGTTTGCTGTCAGATATATAGCGGAGCGTATTAATGCCCGCCAGGCTATGGCTGACGATTAACGAAGTAGCCGGATCGGTCACCGTCTTTTTGATGTGATCCTGCCATACTTCACGATCGGGAGTGTCGGTATCGGGCAGGGCGGCAACGGTAGTTTCAATGCCGAACCCTTTCCGTGCCCATGACGCCGTATTTTGGTAGAGGCTGGGATTATCAGGGGTCAGCGTCCAGCCATGAAAGAAATACAAGTGTTCGATGGGCTGTGCTGGCCCAAGATCGTAACGGGGGGTTGAGCGCTGTTCGGCGGCCATCGGCATATAGTACCGCGGGGGTGTACTATTGGCAACTGCGACGGCAGGTTTATGCTGCTTGTTCGGCGAGTAGTTTGGTGGCGCGTTTAATGACAGCACTTGATTTGTGCTGCTGTTGTACCTGCAGCAAGGGGATGAGCTCAGCGGCCGGGAAAGCACCTTCCCGCGTAAAATGAGCCAATGTATCCATAGCATTCGCGGCTACTATCCAGTCAATGTCCGCCGTGGCGAGCAAACCTTTGAGCCACTGTATGGCAACGCGCTCCTGCCTATCGCTCAGGCCGACCTGACTATATATTTGGGCTATGTGCCACTGTATAGATGGCTGTGTGCTGTCACTGAGCTCAGCTGCAAGCCGGTCAATATATGGCAACAGCCAATCAGGGTGCTGGCGACACACTTTCTCCAGGGCGTCAGCTGCCCGCATACGCACCCAGGCATCATCATCGAACAGGCAGGCATACAGCTCATCAATGCGCTGCCTATCCTGTACTACCAGCGCTATGACTTCGTTGGCCCTGCCGAGCGAGTTTGATTTGCCACCGACAGTCAGTATGCTTGCAAAAGGTTCGTTCATGCGCTTATTTTAGCACCAAATAGCTACTACTGTTCTGGTGTGGTGCCGGCAGTATCAGTGATGGCAATCGGGCCGACATTAATGATCTTATCCGTAGCGTCACGGTAGATGATGGCCTGCTTACTGTTAGTGTAAATGAGCAGTTTGTCGCCGTTTTTAGCCTTTTCAAAGAACGGCTGATTGCTGAGCTTGTCTTTGTCACTTACGGTGGCGACGGTCGGCGTCTCGTTGTCCGGCAATGCCATGTGCTTGCCGACTTTAGCGACAAGGTTACTGGTTTGTGCGGCCGTAGCACCGGCAGGGTCGGATTTAATATCCTGATATTTTATGAAGAACAGAACAGCTGCGGCAAGCGCCACAAGAAAAAGCGTACTGACAATAATGAGGGCCCACGGGCGACGCTTTGGCGACTTGACGGCGGGTGTCGGTGGAGCGGATGTCTCTGTGGCCTCTGCCGGCCTGGTGCGTTTAGGTGAAATAATATCGTGTGCCATGGTGTAGTTCCCTCAAGTTTATATGTATTATAGCCGATCGCTGTACCTACTTCAGCAGCTGGTAAGTGATGTGCGGTATCGACCAGCTGGGGTCGTATTGCAAGTATCCAGTGCCGCTGGCCGTCTTCATTTGTAGTGTAAAGGTTTGGCTGCCGGTGGTGGTGACAATAACACTCTGCGAGACTTGCTGTGCGGCATTAGCACCTGAAGAGACAGTTTGCGCCAAGCTGTTGGTAACAGGAGTGTTGCTGCCGTCTACCAGCCTGAGGCCCACACCTATAGCGCCGGCACTGGCGTATGTAGCGGCATTATAGGTAATCTTCCATGTGCCAGCAGCAGGGACGCTGACTGCCAGCCCCGTGCTGGTATAGCTGCTGGAAGTTGTGCTGAACAGGGAGCTGGCTGCGGTATCACCGTAGGTAGGTGTGGAGCCACTGGTACTGACCAGGCGCCAACGGTTGCTGCTGCCATCATACTGCAGGGTAGCCGACTGGTCGGCAGCGAGCGTGACATTGCTGCCACTGCCACTGATAATGCGATTGTTTGCCGCACTGCCACCAGCCTGGTTGGCGAGCATAACCGCCTGGTTACTGACGTTGTGGAGCATCAGGAGCTTGCCGCCGGTGCCACCAGCGATGCCGTTCACGGTGAGTGCTGCATTGGGGTTTAAGCGGTAGGTGCTATTAGGGCCGAATGTAACGTCGTTCTGCGTACCGGTAGCGGTGTAGTCGGTGCCCGCCCGGAAAGCTACGCCACCGGTAATGTCCAACGCTAAGCCACTGCCCAGTACGTTGACCTTCAGGCCGGCTGCGGCGTTCGATGTGCCGCTGGCGCTCAGGCTGAGTAGTGTTCCAGTGTTGCCGGCGTTGTTGCCTGTCAGGCTGATATTGACCAGGCTGCCCGTCATGCCCGTGGCGGTACTGCCGATATCCAGCCCGGTACCATTGGTAAGGTTATTCCAGCTCCAGCTTTGCGTGTAGCCAGCATTATCCAAAGTGCCACTGGCAAGCGCCCCGGAGAGTGAGTTCATGGAGATGCTGGTTGCTGCCGAAGTTCCCACCTGAACAATAGTTGCCAGGGAGTAGTTAGATCGCAAGCCAGCCGATCCGCTTGAGCCGGTTACCCGTAGCTTAATGGTCTGGTTGCTTGTCGGCGTGTAGATAAAGCCTGCTACCGTAGCGTCCATTTCAGACGCATTGCGGTTGACGGGGATGGAGGTGCCTGATGCGCTGGGTATAAGGGCATTGTTCGTGCCGGAATCTACCCAGTCGTACTGAATGTACCCACCTGCCGTATCGGTAAAGTTAATGAACGATGGGTTGGCGGTTAGCTGGTAGGTTTTGCCCGCCGTCAGCGTGAACACACCGCTGGTGGTGTTGTAAGGGATGTTGCCAGACACAACATTATTGAATATCAGGTCGTTACCATTGGCAACGGTTAGGTCGGAGTTCCTGCGGTTGACGTTAATGTAGTCGACAGTCTGGCCGACAACTGGCGCGTTGCCACCGATAACCTGGATAAAGGCGCTGGGCAGGCGGTTGGAATCAATCCCTACTTGGCTGACGGCGGCCACGCCCAGGATGCGCAGTTCGACGACTGTATCAGTGCCTGGCGTAAAGACTACCTGGTTGACGCCACCGCCTGCATCACTACCGCTCCCGCCCGGTGCATAGAGCGAGTTGCCATTGCCCATATTCGAGCTGGTCGTGACGTTATACCAGGCTGTGTCGATAGCCGAGGTGTTGCCGCTGACGGTCATGACACCATTCAGCAAATACGTCTTACCGGCTTTTAATGTGAAGCGTCCCAGTGAGCTGACGCCTGCCGTGGTGCTGTAGCCGCCACTGGTATTGAGCGTAATGTCCGACCCGGCGCTGACGTTGACCTTGTTAAATTTGACGTGGTCACCGGTACTAATATTAGTGTTCTGCGGAGCGGTAAGCGTGGCCTGCATGTAGCTGGCGGCCACACCCGCACCCAATACTGTCCAGCCCGTGGTGCCCGTGCCGGTGGTTTTTACGTACATGCTACCAGTGTCGGTTGCCGTGTAGTAGGAGCCTACGTTTGCCGTAATGACACCCTCCGGGGAGCTACTGCCGGTGTAGAAGCCAGTCGTAGCGCCACTGCTGTTTGTAAAGCTAGCTAGCTGGTTACTGGCACTGGCAATACTGATAGGCAGGACGTTGCTATTGCTGGCCGCACCGATACTGAGTACGGCACCATTGGTTGCATCGCTGTTGACGGTAATCCCATTGCTGAATGTTTTAGCACCGCCAAACGTTTGTGTGCCAGTAGAAACCAGGCCAGGGCGGGTCGCATCTGCGGTTTGTAGATAAAAAGTATTGCCAGCTATGACTGCGCCGTTAGCGCTCTTGGTCTGGCTGTCTAGCGTGCCGATTGTCAGGCTGGCACTGGCTGTGGTAAGTGCCCACTTGGTGCCGTTCCATGCCCAATACTGTCCAGCACTGGTGCCGTCGCTGAATCCAATCGCTGAGCCATTTACGGCAATAGGTTGATCGGCATTAGCGCCGCTATTAGCGGCAGTGTAGGTGGTGCCGCTGTTATTGTCACTGCCGCAGGTCCAGGCTGAGCCATTGTATTTGATAACGCTGCCGTTGCCACAGCTGTTGCTGGCCATGTCTGCGAACGTAATCGTGCCGTCAGCAATTTTGCTGCTGGTTACGGCGCTGTTCGACAACGTAAGTACGCCGCTATTGCTCAGGCTTGCATCACCGCTCAGGGCAACCCCCGTCGCGTCACCGCTCCCGTTGCCCATAAAGATCAGGCCGCTGGCCAGGGATTTGCTGAGTTTTTCGGCTTCCAGCTCGTTCAGGGCGCTTTGCACGGTAAGACCTGATAGGTCGCCCGATGGGGTATGGGTGATTTGGCTGGCGGTATAATCACCGTTTGCCGCGCTGATAGTGCCGGTCCGCCCAAAGACGCTCGACACGCCATTGGTAGTTTGCACCCGCTGCCAGCCGGTGCCGTTACACACGACCCAGTCACCGACGTTCCAACTGGTTATGCTGTTCAAAGCTGCTGTGCCGCCAGTGCCAACCACGTAATAGTAGCCCTTGGTTCCCGCGCCACAAGCACTCGTCAGGTCCGGGCTATTGGTATTGGCATTCCATGTGCCACGGTAGTTCAGCGAACCGAGTACGCCACCAAACAGGTCATTGTAGCTGACGCGCTTGGTGTCGGTGCCATCAAACAGCAGTACTTGGTCGGTACCCGCTACGCTGGAGACGGTTGAGAATGTCGACGGGTCAAAGGCAAAGCTAGTGCCATCAAGCGTCAGGCCCGTGCCTGCGCTATAGCTGGTGCCGTTATCGCCCGAACAAGCCCAACTGCTGCCATTCCATTTCAGCAGTTGGCCGCTATTGCAGGCAGTCGTAAGGCTCAACCCGGTGGCGGAGTTGGTGAGACCACCATCACCATCGGTTACCAGGTTGAGTGAAAAGATTTGAGAAGATAAGCTGCCGCTCAGGCCATTGCCGAGTGCCGTCTGCAGTACACCCGCTGCGCCTTGAGCGCCAGTCGCTCCTGTAATCCCTGCGATCCCAGTGTCGCCCTTATCGCCCTTGTCACCTTTGGAGCCTTGCGTGCCCGTGTTGCCGTCGGTGCCGCGAGCGCCACTTTCTCCGTCAGCGCCATTACTGCCGGTAGTCCCAGCTTCACCCTTGTCGCCTTTGGCCCCGGGCGGCCCAACTTCGGTAACGGTTATGGGATCGCCGGCTTTCGTTTGCAGGCTCACACAGATAATTTTGCCGTTGCTGAACGACAGTACCTGTCCTTCATCACAGGAGGTAGTGGCGCCATTGCTGTCAGTGACTGGCAAGGCGCCTGCAATAGCCAGGGCTGTGCCGAGCTGCGTCCGAAGCTCATCGGATAGCTGATTGGTGGTAATTGCGCCATTGGCAACCTTGGACGTGTTGCTGAGCTTGCTGCTGTAGCTTTGCTGTTGCATGGCCAAATACACACAGGCCGCAATCAGCAGCAGCGTGCCAAAACCAAGCAATGTAATTGCCCGGCCTACGTATGATTTCCCCTCTGTATGTATACCCACTTTTTCACTTTCGCGTCAGTCAACGCTGTTAGCATAAGCATATCAAATTGGTGTTACGTGAAGCAAACAAAACACTGCAAATACGATCTATTTGCTGAACAGGGTACTGAACTTGACACGATCCTTGTATTCAAGTGTGCCCAGTCGGAAAGCCTTGGCTGCCAGTAGTATTGCGGCGATCGTGGTGGCTATCAGTATGGCAAGCGATATAAGCCCTTCCATGATGCTCAAGTTGCCAACGGCATTACGCAGCAGGGTAGTTGTGGGTGAGGTCAGGGGGAAGTAGGTCAGTATATGCGTAAACAAACTCGGTTCCTGGGCGGTAATGGCATCGATGCCCCAAAACGGTACGGCGGGTAGGATAAAGAATACGGTCGAGAAGCTGTTGGCCTCTTTGGCAGAAGGGAATATCGCTCCCATCATAGCCATCAGTGCTACGTAGAATACAAAACCGAACAGCAGGAACCCGATGCCGATAAGCACTTCGGACGGTATAAATGTCAGCTCTGACGCAGTGAACGGCAGCGACACGTCATTGCCTAACGAGCGGAAAATAATGTAAGCCACCAGGCCAGTGACAGCAAAGGTGAGTATTTGCGTCAGCGTCACGAGAATAATAGACAGCAGCTTACCCAGGATGAGCGTCTGTGGTTTGACATAGCTGAGTACCATTTCGATTGAGCGATTCTCTTTTTCTTCCGAAACAGAGCTCAGTGCGTAGCCGACCGAAAAGATAAGCACAATGTAGAACACGATCAAAAAGGCGCCAGGTACGATATATTCACTGAAGCCACGAGTCGGCTTACCGTCAGTGTAGCTTTGCATGGTGCCTTCACCGCCAGACAGGGCCAGGGCGGCAACGTCCGGAGAGGCGAGGGGTGACAGAAGGCTTTGCTGCAGTACTATACGGCCCAGTTCAGTCACGATGCCGTCGGCAGTATCTTTCTCGGTGGTATCGGCGTACAGCTGGTAGCTACCGGTTTTGACCAGGTTAGCGGGGTATACAATCAAGCCATCCAGTTTGCCTGATTGCACTGATTTTTCCAGCTCAGCCTGCTTGGCTGGCTGTTCTTGTTTGAGGTCGAATGATTTGATGGTGTCAGAGGCAATAAGCCCACTCTTATCAATGACGGCTACGTTTAATTTGTTTTTGGCAGGGTCAATGTCTTTGTCATCAGTGCTGGTAAGTGCGCCTATCAGTATGACAATGCCGGCGATAAGCGGGATGATAAACAGGGAGATCCAAAAGGAGGGTTGCTTGACGATGCTCAGGAACTCGTGGCGTACGACGGCCCGGAGTTTGCTGTTTTTGGTCATGCGTTGTCTCCTGTATATATCGATACGAATATATCCTCGATGCTTTTCATGTTGTACGTCTTTTTAAGTTCTTCTTTGGTGCCATAGGCGACGCGCACGCCATCCTTGATAATTAAAATCCGGTCGGCGAGCCGCTCGACCTCTTCCATCAGGTGCGTAATGTAAATAACTGCTGTCCCCTTTTGGCGGTATTCTTCAACCACGTCCAGCAGTAGCTTGCGGTTAACAGGGTCAAGGGCTTTGGTCGGTTCGTCTAGGATGAGCAGTTTTGGTTCATTGATAATGGCAACGCCCAACTGTACTTTTTGCTGCTGGCCACCTGACAGTTTTTTGATGGTGAGCTTAGCTTGCTCCGCAAGGCCGACGCGTTCGAGGTATTGCAGCGAAAACGCCCGGGCGGCGCCACGGTCCATGCCTTTCAACTCACCAAAATAGGTCATGACGTCAATGACGGTGCTGCGCAGGTACAGACCGCGCTCCTCGGGAAGATAACCGACCACATGTGCCCGCTCGGGACTGTATGGCTGGCCGTCTATCAGCAGTTGGCCGGTGGTTGGCTGATAAATATTCAAAAGCGATCGGATAGTTGATGTTTTGCCTGAGCCATTGGCTCCCAGCAGGGCGAACACTTCGCCGGGCTGCACGTCAAAGCTCAGGTCGGTGACAATTTGCTTGCCCCCAAGATTGAGGCTGAAGTCCTTGATGGTAACAATAGGCTGTGTTTGTGTAATCATAACCATGTATATTTAAGCATATCTGGCCGGGCAGGAGGCTTTATTTTATTGCCAAAATGAAGGAAAATTACAGCAATGCAGCAACAAAGTACGCCCCCGCCCCGTATTTATAGCATCAGTTTTGCAAGCGTCTATCCGCTCTATATAGCCAAAGCCGAGAAAAAAGGCCGTACGAAGGCCGAAGTCGATACTATCATCTGTTGGCTGACGGGCTATAGTCCGGAGGGTCTGGAGGCGCAGCTGGCAAACCGGACGGACTTTGCTTCCTTCTTTAATGAGGCACCGGCCATGAACCCCTCGCGCCGTTTGATTACCGGCAGTATATGCGGTGTTCGTGTCGAAGACATTACCGAACCGACCATGCAGGAAATCCGCTATTTGGATAAGCTTATCGACGAACTGGCCAAAGGTAAGCCCATGGAAAAGATACTGCGAGCCTAAGCAAGCAGTGCCTCCGAGCGGTATACTGGATGTTTAAAGGAGGATCATTATGAAAAAGCAAGTACTGTTTATACAAGGTGCGGGTGGAGGTGCATACGACGAAGATGCGACGCTCGCAGAAAGCCTGCGCCAGATCCTCGGCAGCGATTACGAAGTGCGGTACCCGGCAATGCCTGATGAAGAAAATGTGCCCTATGATGCATGGAAGGCATGCATTGAGCAGGAGCTTGCCCGGATGGAGGGGCCGGTCATGGTGGTCGGTCATTCAGTTGGTGGCTCGGTCTTACTGAAGTGCCTGGGTGAAATTGAGACCGCACAGCCAATCGCCGGTATTTTTGTTGCCGCTACACCATTCTGGGGTGGCGCGGGTTGGACCTACGAGGGATATGAGCAGCTGGCTTTGCCCGCCGATAGCGCAGCCAGGTTGCCAGACGGTGCGCCCATATTCTTGTACCACTGCAAGGACGATTCCACCGTGCCTTTTGACCATATGGCCCTCTTCCAGCAGCTGCTGCCACATGCCACAAGCCGATCCCTCGACGAGGGCGGCCACCAGTTTAATCAGGACATGACGGTAGTAGCCAAAGATATACAGGAGATCAGGTAGTTTATGTCTGCGGAGCAGGCTGCCGCTCTCGTAGCGCGCATCAGGCAGGATATGCTGGATGCAATGAAGCAGCGGCAGCGGACAAAGGCTGAGGCGCTCAAATCACTGCTTGCCCGCATCAGCAATGCTGAAGCTGTCGCCCCAGGCGATCGGCGTGTTATGGACGGTGTCGTGGCTGGTGCTGCACCTGGCGTGGGGAGTACTGATGTGCCCCGAAGAGTGCTCACGTCAGCTGACCTGCATGCGGTTATTTATGATGAAGTGCAAGAAATTGCCACGGCTTTGGCGCAGGTTGATGGAAACACCGATTATGCCGTGCAGCTGCGGGCAACTATCGTGCTCATTCAAAAGTACCTGTAACAGGTATTGGCTTTACGGGCGTGCAGCCAGTTCACGAATCTGGGCCGCACAGGCCTCGGCGAGAATCATACCGTGCACCTCAACCGGAAAAGGTACCGCAGCCATAACCTGGTCCATCGTTATATTTGGTACCATCGTACCCTCGTTCGGTGCGCCATAATAAAAGCGGGTAATTTTGGCTTTAATGAGCGCCGTTGTACACATGGGGCAGGAAGCCGCATTCGAGATAAAAATGTAGCCACTCAGATCATTGGTGCCTAAGACTTTGCCAGCGGCATACAGTACATTAATCTCAGCATGTGCCGCTGCATTATGCGTCGTGTTAACGGTGTTGGCAGCCTCCAGGACTATTGTTCCCGATTCGTCAGCTAATATGCCGGCAAAGGGAAGATTGCCGTTTGCCGCGGTTTGGGCAGCCAGGTCCATTGCCCGCCGCACTAGTTGTTCCTGTGTCTCTGTGGGTAACGTCATGGAGGTATGATAGCAGACTAGCGAATGTTAATGGCTTTGGCGACACTTGGCGTACCGCTCGCATCCATGGCGAATAACAGGTAATTGCCGGGGAGCACCGTGCCGGTGCTTGCAGGGATGGTGAGCGTATGTGTGCCATTGGTGCTGTTGGTAGTAAGTGGAATGCGCCGCTGGTCGTTGTTCACTGAGTGCGTCACCGCTGACATGCGTACCAGGGAGAAGCTGGTCGTGGCGGGGCCATCGGTCGTGACATTTATAGCGCTGCCGTGCTTGGCCGTGGCGGGAGCAGACACAATTGTGGGACGCGTGCGTAACGAGCCATCCGCATTCAACAG
>DASPHS010000113.1:0-4349 GCA_035629475.1 Saccharimonadales bacterium (SeqCode) | reverse complement strand
GGCATGTCGGTAATGCCGACAGCAGTAATGCCACCAATTTCCATGCCAGTAAGGTCGCGGGCAAATTCCAGCGGCGCAAACGACACTTTTTTGACGCCCAGCAGTTTCCGTACTGTTTTGTTGACGTCCAGTTTGGTCGTGGCTAGCACCACACAGCAGCACAGCTTGGCCGGGTCATCCTTGGCAGCAATCACGATGGTGTTCGCCGATTGGCCGGGTGCAAAGCCATATTGCTCGCAAAACGCTGCCGTGTCTGCCAGTTGTGGATCGCATTCGACCACGTTGTAAAGCAGCTGATATTGGTCGGCCACCGTGCGTACCGTGTCGTGGAGTAATTCTTTCATACCCTTATGATAGCAAAATGCTGTTTGTGAAGTGGTTTACAGACCTGACGCCTAGAACTATCTACACTACCTGCATAACCTAAGGAGTATATTCGCTATGGCAAATGACAATACCTACCAAGACCCCAACAATGTACCTGGCTCCGAAGGCGAACTGCCGGCAACCGACGAAGGCTTCCGCCAAGACCCACCACGGGAAGACCCAGCTGGCGTGGGCGTAGACTCCGACGGTACTGACATGGTGGACGGCCAGGACCCGCTGGATATCGAAGCTCGTACCCCGCAGATTGGTACGCCGGATGAAGCTGCGCATGTCGTTGACCGGATAGAGAACGCCGACGAGACCAAAGACCCTTTATAATTTGGTGATGTTTTGAGCGGGAACATTGGCGGTGATAAGTACCTCCATCCGCGGCAAACGCGCTGGCAAGCCGGCTGGCGCGTTTTGTTTTTTGTATAGGCCATCACTTTGTACGTCGTAGGAGGATAGGACTTGCGTGACGGGCACGATCTCTTGCCAGTAGGTATGGGCCAGGGCAACCACCGCATGCTCGGCTTTGCCTTTGGCAAAAGCTGCCGCTATTTGATCGTAGGTATTCAGATTGCCCAGGAAGGCGTACTCCGGGTCTACTGCCAGGGACACTTTAGCCATGCCGGGCTGTACCCGCCAATCAGCGATAGGAATCAGTGCCCCGGTCCGCACATCGAGGATTTTATCAGCAGCCCCATAGTAGGCATACAGGCTGTTAACCCGGCTGACATGCAGCTTGGCAAGCATTGTGGGCCGACAACCGTCCAGAAAACTATTCACCTGTTGGATAATGCCGTCCTGACTATGGGTACCTTGCGTGCCATAGGTCAACCCATTGTGCAGCAGGTCTGGCAGGCTTTCGGCGGCGGCTTCATGGTAAAGGGTTACGGATTGCATGTAATCAGTATCCCAAGGACGGGCGCCACACTGAATAATATTTCTCACAGTATCGTCTGCGCTCTCAGCGTCCTCTCATACTCGTTATTTACGATTGGTACATGCCGTACAAAGCGGCGCATAACCAAAGGAGGCATATATGCAGCTTAAAAAGGGATTGCTGGTAGCAGGGGCGGTAACATCAGTGGGTATCGCGGGCCTGACGGGATTAGGTGTGGCCTCGGCGGCGACATCGACATCGGGTGATGGCGGGTCGTCCAGCCTTATCACCAAAATTGCTGAAAAGTTTAATCTGAGCGAAAGCGATGTGCAGGCGGTCTTTGATGCTGACCGCAGCGAGCGTGAAGCCGAGCGCGAGCAGCACATGGAAGAGCGGCTTAGCCAGGCGGTAACGGATGGCGACCTGACCTCAGCACAAAAAGAAGCTATCCTTGCCAAGTACAAGACGCTTCAGAGTGAGCGCGAGGCTGACAAGGACAGTATGCAGGACTTAACGGCCGAGGAGCGCAAGGCTGCAATGGAGGCGGAGCGCACAGCACTGCAAACATGGGCCGATGAAAATGACATCCCCAATGAGTACCTGCGCTACGTTATGGGTGGCGGCGGACACGGGGGTCCTGATGGCCCGGGACGCGGCATGCCGCCAGCTGACAGCGCCGAAGCCAGCGACAACACAGCAAATTAGCATACTGTTGCTTTAAAAGAGCGCGGCCCTTTCCGCGCTCTTTTTTAATACGTCGTATCGGTAATAATGAAGGCATCGCCACCGCCGCTACGGATGATGTAGCTGCCGCCGCTTACATGGGAGGTCACATTACCGGTAACCACGGTTACACCCCTTTTAACGCTGGCATTTTTGATGCCCAGGCGGTTGGCTATGGCGGCCAAGCCAGATGCCGCTGGTTCAAGCGTTGCCCGGCCAGCAAAAAAGCCATGCCACTGTTCATGTGCCTTGGCTATGACACGCCGCTTAACGGCCTCATTGTCAAAAGCCGGGCCGATTTCCTGGCGCAAGCCCTTAAAATATGGCGTGTCCAGGCCATTGGTGAGAGCGTCGTACAGCATTGCGAGTGGATCGGCCGGTGCAAAGGTAAAGTCCTCTTTGGTTAATACGACTTCACGCAGTGCTTCATCAAGCGTCATGGAATGCTTGAGCGCTAATGGTCCAGCCTGCTTATCGGCCAGTAGCAGGGTGTTGCGTTCTCGCTCGTCACCCAGGTCCCGCTTTACTGCGTCAATGGTTGTACGGGGCACCGTAGTGTATCCATGCGTGAACAGCGCAGGATAATCGGTGTCGAAGTCGGCTTCGCAGGGCTTGGCGGTGACTACTTTTGCTACCGTGCCATCAGGGAGCTGCGTGTACAGCGCGCCCGTACCAAGCCTCGGGGCTAGTACTGCTTTGCCGACGTAGTAAAAACGGTTTATATAGTTACCCGGCGTAACGCTTACCGAAGTATCATGGGTAAACGTGCCATGCGGCTCCTCAAGATTGACGCTGTAATCCACGGATGTACGCAGGTTCCACAAAAACCGTTCGAATGAATCAGCGCGATTGTGGCCACGTTCCCACACATATGCTGCGTACTGGGCTTGGGCTTCAGGCCGGCTCATAAACAAGCCGTCCCCAATCTGAATGCCAGTGCTGGCTATAACATCAGTGGCCTCCTGGGCAGTAATGTAGCGGCTGGCGGCCTCATGAACATACCTGAATTGCGGCGCCACATAGTGCAGTGCCTCACCCTTGCCGCGCTGCCCGTCGGGCAAGTAGATGCTCAGGGCGTAGGGGTTATCAAGTATAACGGCAGTTTCGGGGGCAGTTATAGTAATGCCTTTGTCGCCGAGCGTGGCTGCCGGTTGGTAAGCTTCTACGGCGGTACCGGCAGCAGTGTAGACACTGCCGGGCTCGTATTCATGCAGTAGTGCCACATCCTCTCTGCCCAAGGCGGGAAGTCCATGCACGACTGCTGCTTCACCCTCGCCCATGCTATCAAGGGTTTCGGTGGTAACATGGGGTACTTCGCCTAGGGCACCCAAATCCGCTTCAAATTGTTCTTTCCCGTAGATTCGCATTGTTGCTAGTACAGTACAATAAAATTGTTTCCCACGCCACATTGGGCTATCACTCAGTAAAAATTATCATAGGAATTGCTGTCAGCCCGCACTACACTAGGGGCATAATAGAGGAATATACCATGGCTGACTGGGACAAGATTACAGGTGGTGGCGATGTGGAAGACCGGCGGGCTGCGGGCCCTATCGCATTGGGCGGCACGGGTATTGTGGGCGTGGCAATTGTGCTGTTACTGAACTTTTTGGGTGGTGGTACGCCGGATTTGAATGCAGTGCTCAATCAGCTGCAAAGTACGACCGTCCAGCAGCAAAACGTTGATTCCAGCGAGTTTGCGGGTGCCGATGACTACGAGGTGTTTGCTTCAAAGGTGCTCGGCTCAAACAATCAAGTATGGCGCGGTGTCTTTGAACGATCAGGTGAAACCTATACCGACCCCAAACTGGTACTGTTCAGGGGCAGCACTCAGTCTGCCTGCGGTGGTGCTACTGCCGACGTTGGGCCGCACTATTGTCCGGCAGACCAGACCATCTATATCGATGAAACGTTCTTTGATGAGCTGAAGCGTTTTGGTGCGGAGGGCGGCGATGTGGCTGAGGCCTACGTCATAGCCCACGAGGTCGGCCACCACGTCCAAAACCAACTGGGCACTATGGAGCAAATCGAGAGCCGTGGCGATAATCAGGCATCCATTAATCTTGAGCTGCAGGCCGACTGCTATGCCGGTATCTGGGCTAACTCGGTATCAAAAGCCGGTGTGCTGGCACCCGGCGAAATAAACGAAGCCATTGATGCTGCCGAAGCTGTTGGGGATGACCGTATTCAGGAAACGGTCCAGGGAAGGGTTACGCCAGAAACATGGACCCACGGGTCATCAGCGCAACGGGTAGGCTGGTTCAACGAAGGGTTCGAGAGCGGCAACCCCCGGAGCTGCAATACTTTTCAGTAACGATTAGCGGTATGCATTGAGGACTTTATCGAGATCCCGCTCAGACAAGTAATATTCGGG
>DASPHS010000112.1:0-9805 GCA_035629475.1 Saccharimonadales bacterium (SeqCode) | reverse complement strand
CTGGTTCGGGCAAGTCATCGGTGATACAAGAGCTGAAGCAGCGCGGTCAGGCTGCTTTCGACGCGGACGAGACATGCTGTCTTGGGGTATGGTATGCCGCGGACGGTCGTGAGGTAGAGAGTATGGCATCATGCCCCGACTATCATAAAACGGCTCAGTATTTGTGGGATGGCAAAATAGTCAAAGAACTTTTGCGGCAGGTGGCCACCGACCCTACAATCAGGTGTACCTATCTTGCTGGTATAAGCGGAAACGCAGTAGACCACGCAAGCTTGTTTGACAAAGTTGTGTACCTTGATGAAGATGCACACACGCTTTACGATCGTATCAACGGCCGTGAAGGCGTGCTCTTTCCCTGGCGCCTTCCCCCAGCGGATGTAGGGCCACTGACCCAGACGGTAGAGCGTTTTCGAGGTGAAATGAACGCTATTGGTGCATTGGCAGTCGGGCCGGGCCTGACCGTTCCGCAGGCAGCCAATGCCATCATGAGCTACACCGGGCACCCCTCACCGCTTAATGTGCCCGGTGTTGCGCATACCATATAGGGTATGTAAGATAGCCTCGCTGAGCACAGCATGTACATAAATAGATTATTATGATATAATAGTCTATTTATGACTGTTTATCGCGGAGCCGAGAGGCTGGTTACTGCTGAAGTGCAGGACTATTTTTCACTTATTGAGCGTGACTTCCCTGGCGAATTCGCCGCTATTGACGACTATGCAGCACAGCTGACGGCCAACGGCACTGTGGCGTTCAATGAAACCTCGTTGCACCATACTGTCGGGGTGCCTCTTGGAGAACATACTGTGCGTTTTTTGACCAAACGCTGGACCAGCTCGCTTTACAGGCTAACCATGCGCCACGCAAGCCTGCGACGGTAGTGTCTATTAATTACGTTTCTGAAACACCTGGCCAACGCCTTGAGAATACGCTCACAGGCGTTGAGATTGCCCAGAAGGCGCAGCGGGAGTATGGCAATGATTTGCCCCTGAGCTTTTACGTCCAGGGCTACAAACCACACACACCGATTGGTGTGGTCTGTGACGGCATGTTCAGGGCCGCAGCTATGCTTCACCGGCGTCGTAGTGCCGGAACTGAACAGTCTGACCTGCTGTTGACTCGCTGGGACGCGGATACGATTCGGGCGACCCCAACCTATTTTGCCCAGCTACAAGAAGCTTTCGACCGTAACGAAAGCCATGTATGGATGGCATATCCATACATGCAGTCGAGCCGAATCGATAACGATAAATACCCTACTACGAACCGTTTGCTGACATGGTTTGATCTTGCGCAACGCGCGGGTAAATCTGCAAGCCCGTCACATATTTCGATGAACCTTGGAGGCTTTGCGCTCGGCGGTGGCTTTCTTCGCGATGACTACGGCGAACACGTACGCTGGCTGATGCGGGCCCAGTCCGAAGTCGGCCCTCAAAATGTAACACGAGACCATTTGCAACATGCTGTCGCCACCACATCTGCCCACTCAATTGTCGAGCGGTTAGCTGATGGCGACGGGGTGCGCTACCTACCGCTCCGCACAGATCCTGAGCGTAGTCAGACGGAAGTACTGCCCACAAAGGACATTGATCACCAGGGACAACGCTATGAAAGCGACCTTCGTAGCCTGGTCGGTAATGTCATTTGCATGGCCTACCGTGACCGATTGTATGAGCTGACAGAATTGCAGGGCCTATCCCGGCACGTCGCCGAGCCACAAGCTAAGGTTTTTGCGGCCCGTTACGTTCAGATTGGCGCACATGTGTTGGGCGAGCCACAAGAGCACCAGTCGGTAATTGCCGAAGCAGTAGCCTCAGAGTACTCATACCGATAGGTAGATGCATACGAGCTCTGTAGTATTCTTTACAATTAATCAATAATGTTTTAAAGTATAGGCGTGCAAGTAAACGAGTATTACCTCAGTTTTTTGTCATGCACCTTTGGTTTTTACCTACACAGTTAGGACACGCACATGTCTACGAACCTCCCAGGTGGTAGGGCTTCCGTCCCTGTAGGGTCGGCTGTGCAGCCAGGTCGCGCAAGCGCCCGCCCTGCCTCGCCGGCACCCGCATCGCCCAAGAAGCGCTCCCGCGGTAGGACCACGCTCTGGATCGTGCTCGGCCTCGTAGTCGCACTCGCGATTGGCGTTGGCTGGTACAACCAGGCTGACATCCTGCGCTGGAGCCAGGACAAGATCGACACGTTGCGGTACCCGCCTGCAGCAGTGCAGACGCCGACAGACCCGAGCTTCACGTCCAAAGATCGCAACGTCATGCTGATGGTCCCCGACCACGCGCGCGACGAGATTCAGGATGTGCGGTTCGAGTACGTCAAGAAGCCCGGTTCCGTTGGTAACGAGAGGCTGCCGTTCAAGCAGATCAGCAAGCCTGTCGACATCAGCGCGTACAACGGCAAGCTGGTTCCCGGCAAGATTGCGGTCTCGCTCAAGTACGACCCCAAGCTCATTCCCAAGGGTTTCGACTCTCGGCACGTGGGCATGGTGGTCAAGGACGAGACCCTCGGGGCTTGGATTCCGATCAGTGGCGCTGTGGCCGACCCGACGACGAATATCGTCACGGCTATCGCGCCGCACTTCTCGGAGTTCGCAACGATTGCGCTCGACCCGTCCCAGAAGTCAATCGACATCATGGGCATGAAGATCCCGACGGACATCAACCCCGCACAGGGCATTCAAGACTGGTTCAGTGGACTCGTCAGCAATGTGTCGGAGCAGTTCCTGAAGGATCTTCTCGGCCAGGTGGATGTGCTGGAATGCAACAAGCCCAGCAAGCAGGTCAAGGTGACTGCGTCCAGTTCGTTCAGCGTTCTCAAGGCGTGCGCGCAAGCGAACGGCAAGAATGACAAGGCGTACATCACCAACGGCTTCGCCTTCCCGCTCCTGAGCGCCACGTTGCCCACCGGCATCACCGTTCAGGAGTCTGACGTCGCGTTCAACGGTACTGACCTGGTCGCCCGAATCCGCAGTGCATACTGGGGTGGCAAGCACCAGCTCTACCTCAGCGGCGCGTCTCGTGCTTCCGTTTCGGTGGGAAGTGGCATCCAGAACAAGGCGAGCTTCGAGCTGAAGATCGACGACGAGGCAGCAGCCTTCGACATCGGCCTCGCCGTACTGGCTGTCATCGCACCGCCGACCAAGGTTGCCGAAGCGGGCATCACGGCTGGTACGAAGGCGCTTCTGAGCGGTAAGCAGATCAACGGTGTCATCGATGGCATGGGCTGGTTCAGTACCGCTGTCGATCTGATGGACTGCATCACCGCCAGGATCCAAGGCTCCATCTCTCAGAAGGTTGGCCAGTACTCCAACGACGATCTGTTCACCGAGGAGGGCTACAAGCAAGCTGCCGACGTCGCATACACCTGTCTGAGCATCGGCCTCGACGCCCTCAATCTCGACAAGGCGCTGTCCGGCATCCTGAGTTCCGTCAAGGTGATTCCTGAGACGCTCAGCTCCATCGTCTACACGACTGGTGGCGCCGTCCTGGAAGTACTTCCGTCGCAGCTCGACGCGTTCAAGCAGGAACCGATCATGGTGAATGCCGTCCGCATCGCGCAGCAGAAGCCCGACAAGAAGGAGGTTCTCCAGGCACCGCCCGCTCCCAAGCAGGAGCCCGCACCGGTTCCCACGGAAGCCAACGGAGTCAACATCACCGACTTCGACGGCACCTGGTACGTGAACGACGGCTACGCCTCACTGTCCATCAACAAGCAATGGAGAGGAACGTTCAAGCCCAAGGTCATGATTGAAAAGTCCCTTGGACTTTCCGAGAGCGGTACCTTCAACGTCACCGTGCCGATGAATTTCTCACCTGGTGCTGACGGTGCCCTGATTGGCTCTTATGGCGTGCCTACCTCAATGCACCGGTGGAGTACTGGTAAGAAAGCTGCCACGGTGCCGCAAATGGTCAAGGACCGCTACCGGGGTAAGTCGGTGACGATATTCCGTACTGACAACAAGCATGTTCTGCGGGTGTCCCCCGACGACGTACCCTTCATGGGCCAGTCGAACATGTGCGACAAGTACGCCAACCAGCGAGCCGGCGACGGACGCATGCGCGAAGCGCTGTACGTGTCACTGTGTAACCAGTAAAGACTGGAGGTGTTAAGGCCACATGGTTTTTCAGTGGCCTGCAGTGGGGTGATGATTTTTGTTTGGCATCGCGCCTTACGCTCTTTATCACCCCACTGTTCCTCACCCTTAACCACGGTATTTATAACAAAGGTAGAGTTTGTGTTGCAGTACGCAGCCCCCACCTTCGTTATAAAAGCGAGCCGGGCACAATTGCTTACATAAAAATGTATGGTATGATATGTCGAATTGAGAGCCAGTGTTACCCCATGATGCGAGTTGTTGTTGCCCCTGATGAACGTAACCGGCTACGGCCGAGTGAGGTCACACTTTTGAGTGGGCCCCACTCTGACTCATGGCCATATATTCGCGCGCTCAACCTCGCGTGGGTAGCAATGACGGAGCGGCATAAGCGGGCTCTGCACAATCGATTTACAATAGTGAACGGCACGAGTGGCAACATGTTCGAGTACCTGGACAGGCTCGCTGAAGCCGACCAGGTTGTAGAAAGCACGCTTGAACGCTGTGTTGGCTACAATGCGCTGTTTGGTCAGCTCACGTATGTAAGGGGTGAGGCAACCACCCTTGAAGGCAGGAAGGCAGAACTCACCTACGAAGGTGTTATGTTCGGCCTTGGCTTTCTCTGCTCCAATGATGCTGCCACACCGACTGGCGAAACCTATGACCTCGATGCCCTCATAGCAGGTATACAGTACGTCTATCCGCCCTCCGCTCCTGTAGCACCAGCAGAGGGATAGCTGGATTATTAAAGCGGCTGGCACGGCAGCACTGCTATTCCCCTTTGCCCTCAGGGAAGTTTGTTTGCAGCCAAGCTTGCAGCATGCCCACTTGTCCCTGGGTGTATACCCTGGCTCTTGTGGTGCCGCTGGCAATCTTTGCTAAGCTCCATGTACCAAATCCGCTTGCCCCGTCGAGCGCCCCGCGAGCCAACATAATCTGACGCTTGGAGTAGTGCGCCAGGTGCGATGGCAACGCATTGGCGCTAACATCTCCGGGCTGCATAGTGCGCAGGAGGCCTGACGCGTCCAATATGCCAGCAATTAGTTCTTGCTGCTGTGGCGAATAACCACCTGCTGTATTTGACCCGAAGCGCATTGTCTCTGGCGGGCCTACCGTATCGGCAGCCCCCGGCTCTGCCAGGATATTTGTCAGCGTATCTGGCGTCAGCCCGTTTGCTGTAGCAATCTGAGAAACTGCCGCATAGCCAGGGCGTGCACGCACGGCAGCGCTTCCATTCTGCATCAACTTGTTTAACACTTGTTCTTGCTGTGCCGGTGAATAGTATTTTGTGCGCCGTGGACCTCTGCGTGCATCCAGCAGGTCGCCTAATTCCTTGCCACATGCCTCGATGGCAAGTCGAGCAGCGCTCGTGCCTGCGCCAAACACCCGACACATTTCGGTAAACGACATGAACGCCTCTGGCGCCTCTGGAGCTATCAGCTGGTTTCCCACCAAATACCGTTCCACCATCGCCTGCTGCGCTACCGAAAAGCGTACCGACCCTTTACGGTCACCTTGCTCTAGATAGCCAAGCGACTCCCCGAGGTCTCCCACGGCCTTTCTGACCATGCGCCTGGTCGCCCCCAGCGCGTCCCCCAATTTTTTCGTACCGATTATGGAGCCATCCGCTTCCCGTTGCGGCATGCTTTCGGCCAGTAATTGCTCGTCTGACGCATCTATGCCAAGTTCTGCCTCTGACGTGCCAGGGGCCACGGCATCCGGTATGGCATCCATCAGTGCAGACATGTGTCCTACGAAGCGGTCGCTCTGGTACGTGAGCCTATATCCTATGCGTGGTACACGCTGAATCAGCTCCTTTAGCTGCTCCTTGCTCATGCCTATGAGCTGGTCGTGCGTGGGGTTGTCGGGTAGCGCGGCGAGGACTGACGAATCAAACACAAACGTGGCGTTCTCTGCTGCGTCACAAATCAGCACGATTCTTTGCAGCGTTGGGAGCACTACTAACTTGTAGCTTTCCTCTCGCATCATGTCCGGGGTCAGCTCACCGTCTTTGATGCGGCACTGGTTGGGATCCTGTAGGTCTATGTTGAAGTTAGTTTCCAGAGAAGACATGAAGGTTTTTAGGCGCGGGACAGGTGGCTTATTGGTAAATGGTTTCTCACCTCCAGGAATCAAGGGTGACTGTTGGTCTGGAGGTACGATGACTGTAGCGACGTGCTCGGTTATGTCAGCAATAATTCCATCCAGATTGCCTATGTGCTCAAGATGCCCGAGTACTGATTCTATGGCGTAGGGGTCAAGTCCAAAATATGCCAGTGCTCTCCGCTCGTCCTCAAGCGTTCGGCTATCCTCGGCCGAAGTGAGGGGTATGGTGGGTTGTTTGTCGTAGGCATCGAGCACGTCTTGTACTACGACGATCAAATCTTGAAAGGCACGCTCGGCGTAATCGTCGATATTTTCACCGACCGGCCTGGCAATTATGCCCTCGAATTGCCCTTCTACAAGTTCTTTGTAGCTTTCCGCGTGCTGCGGCTGCATTCTTTCTCTACCAGAGGGGGCCATATCAGCCATTATCATAGCACAGGACGGGTGGTTGCGAGCATGGCTGACAGGGGTGGGCTGGCGGAATGCCAACACCACCCCTGTCTCGTTGCTACTACCTACCAGCGGCAGCCAAGGCCCGATGCACTAAGAACCGGTGGGCCCCAAACAGGGTTATCCGGTCTTCCCGCAGTTCCTGAGTGGGTACCCATAGTACTTCTGTTGACTCGTTATCAGCGCAAAAGACTTCTGGCAGCGGCCCGTCTTCTGGCAACTCTACCAGGAAGGATGTATCTAACGGCCAGGCATGAGCGGTGAGCCGGATGTCGGCCACCGGACCGTGGTAGGTCTGAGTGATGCGGGCGTCATCGGGCACCGCCAAACCAGTTTCTTCGTGTACTTCACGGAGCATGCCGTCCTTGCTTGTTTCGTCGTCATTCACGAACCCACCGGGTATCGACCACTGGCCCGTATCGGAGCGACGCTGCAGCAAGGTGTGGCCGCCTTTCTGAACTACTGCATCAGTCGTGCGGTCCGGGCCCCAGACCCACAGGGCGCCCTTATTCACCAACACGCCGATGAGCGGGTCGGCAATCATGCGGGCAAACCATGGATGGAGTGGCCGACCCGCCGCATCAAGCTCTAGCCCTGCTGCTGTCAGCTGTGCTTGTTCATCGGCAGATACAGTGCGGGCCATATCCAGGCCTTCAGAGTGCTCGGCTACATCCCAGGGGCCATCTGGCAAGATGATACGCCCATCGGGCGTTCGTTCTAGCTCCTCGTAGGGCATGACTAACCGGTCTGCCAGAGGCGGATAACCACGATATGGCGTTTGCAGCCCTTCGCGCATAAGCTGCAGGTTTTCCTCGATAGCCGCCTGCTCGCTCGCTCCTGCCCTGTTTTGTTCGTATGCCATATTTGCCTCCTTCTGCGCCGTTTTAAGGGCGCACTGAATAGACCGGTTAGCGGGTCTGGCGGACCACCGGTTTATCCATTTAGTTATTGTAGGCACTACACTAAGTAGTGCTATAGGTACCATAAAAGACAAGTTAGTGTTGAGTCAACACTAACTAAGAAACAAACTAAAAAGACCTCTGTTATGGTCAGAGGTCTTTTGTGATTAGGCGAAGGTTGGGTCGAGGGTTTGCAGTTTACGCTGCTTGAACCTGTACAGCGCGGCAGGCCGATGGGCGCCATCTTTGGCTAGTTCATCAGTGGGTGCAAGTACATCGAGCGCCAGCCACCGCTTACGGAAGTTGCGCTTATCTAGTTTATGCCCCAGGACTGCTTCGTAGGCAGTTTGCAGCTGTGTGAGCGTGAACTTCTCTGGCATAAGGGCAAATATGGCATTGGTATGGGAGATGCGTGAGCGCAGGCGCTGGAGTGCATACAGGATAATGTCCTTGTGGTCGTAAGCAAGTTTTGGCAGTTTGCTAACAGGGAAAAACTGTGGGTTCTGCGTGGTGTCGGACCCCGCCGGCACGGCTTTGTGGGCCAACGACATATACGTGACGCTAATGGTGTGTCCGCGCGGATCACGGGCAACATTGTCAAAGGTGTACAGCTGCATGGTCAGGGGGAGCGCCCTGTACTCAATGCCGGCTTTGCGGCCGAGCACACCGGCAAGCGCCTCGTGGGTTGTTTCACCACGGTGATTATACCCACCAGGCAATGCCCATTCCCCAAGAAATGGTTCGTAGGCGCGCTGTGTCAGCAGCACATACAGCTCATTCTGAATGAGCTGGAACAATACACTATCAACAGTTACCACGGGTCCTTGATACTCCGGTTCAGCATCCATATCTCGCCTCTACTTATACGCAGATATTGCCGCTAGTATACATCTATCCGTACTAAGTGTCAATCTGACAATAACCCATCGCGCTCTACAGTCCATGTCATGCACGGATTGGTGGTGCTGCGTTAGCCTGTGCCGATTGATACGGAATTCGCCGGCATCCCTGGCTATGCGCTGAGCGTTGCCAATCCCCACTCTCTTCCGGGTAGGACGTATTGGTCCGGCTACACGATTCCTGAGCTGCCGCCAGCATAGTATGTGGCAGGCGCTTAACGCCTGTCCCAGAATTCGCCTGTGCTAGGTACGAACCCGCCCCAGTGAATTTCGACGTCGGGTTGTGGGTCGCGCCACAGGGTTTCCACGCCGGCTAGTTGCCGTTCAACGGCATCCGCTAACGGTGCGCGGTGGGCACTGCTGTAGGTTACGTTGCGCAAAAAGCCGTATGCGGTCGGCTGATCACTGGTGTGCTGCTCTGAGGCAATAATGCAACGGGCTACCATTTCATTGCCGAGGACACTTACGTAATCCCAGGCAGTAGCGTCTGTAAGGACAATCAGGTCAAAGTCTGCTGGCGTGGCGTCGCGGGCCATAACCCAGGCCGTGCGATCGACATATGCCCCACCATTACGATACACGTGCCTGAGGGTGGTTGCTCCCACCGTGCGGATACCCCGCTGCCACAGCTCTTCACGGGGATACGATGCAGCTCCGATATTCAAGATGTTGATTTGTTCACGCGCTGCAGCGGGTTCCGGGCCATAATAGGCGTACTGCGGGCCTGCACGGAGTGTTGTTGTGCCTGCATATAAGCGGTCACTTGCTGGCCAGGTCGTGCCACGTTGCGCTTCTGCCATGGGTATTCCTTGTTTACATTATTGATGCGGTACCCACCAGGTAATACTGCTACTGTGCCAAGATTCTAAGGGATTATCCAGGGTAAGTGCCTACCCTACGTATTCGGTAGTAAGTAAATACTGGATTATTGATACAGGCATGCGCTATTATGAGGCTTAAGGTTAACGTAAGAAAATACAAAAAATGCCAACAAAAACAACTCGGACTGTCAAACGCCCTGCGGCCAAAGCGGCTCGTAGCGCAGCTACAAAAACTACTAAGAATACTCGGCGCAAGCAACCTGTCGGTTTGCTAGCCCGGGTGCAACGCGCCTTGAGCCTCGGTGGACTCAAAAAGGTTCAGGCCACGCTTACCGTGGTGCTATTAAGTGTCACCGTCGGCACGCTGGTCTGGTCGCTATCAGTAAGCCACACCCAGGCTGAAAGCGTTATTGCGTCTTATGACGATACCAGTACCACCTTCAGCTATACCGGCTCGTGGGCAACCGGCAAAGATGCCAAAGCATACCTGGGCAACTATCGACTTAGTAATACCAAGAA
>DASPHS010000111.1:0-7430 GCA_035629475.1 Saccharimonadales bacterium (SeqCode) | reverse complement strand
GTTCTGACTCCTTAAAACATGTAGTGTAGCCAAAAGGCCTCGCCCTTGATGTAAGCTATCTCACTGCGGCAAGCAGCACGTACAACAACAGTGTGTTATTATCGCCAGACACATAGCTATGACACGACATATACAACTACTGAGCGAAATGGGCCTACAGCCTTCCACTGAGGCACCGTTAGCGGCAGCGCTCAATCTGGGCTTTGTTGCTGAACGCATTACTGTCGACCAAACGGAGGCCCGGTGGCATATGCGTATTGCCGGCTTCAGCGGTGCTGTTATGGGCATAGGCGAGCCGGAATTGTTTGCTGATGCTTCGGATGAAAAGCAAGCTAGAATACGCGTAGTCGGTATAAACACCGCTGCCGACGGCTCCCTTAGTGCTCTCGGTGGTCTGTTGCGTCCTCGCGACACAACACCAACTGAAACGAGCAGTGCCCAACACGACCAAGAACTCATGCCCAATTACGAGTGGCCTGAGATCCGAATCGCTATCAATAAAGCAGCGCTAGCCAGCCGTGTAGCCGCAAGGAATCCCCGGGTGACCCGGCAGGAGGCGTGGGCAAACCAGCTAAACCGTTCCTATCGGCGTGGCCTATGGCAGCAGGCAAAACCGAACCTTCTTCATGAGTATGGCTCATATCGTACCTACTTAAATTACATAGGTAACACTTGCTGGACAACGCTTAATCTTATGATGGTGGCCAATCTGGTCAACGATGACTACGCTAGTGCTGTTCAGCTGGGTGGCCTAGCCGCATTTATATACGGGGGACAAATGGCTAAAGAGTGTGCCGGGAATCTCCTGGCCACAGGTTCTACGCATATTGCTGAGCGGCGCTGGAGCATCTTTCCCACCCTTGGACATGTCGACCGCCTGGCGTTGACAGGCCTTGCCCTACAACTGGGCAGACCGGTATTTGCAGCTAAACAATCTTAGCGGCAATCGCTGCAACCAGGCGATCGTCTAGGACGCTCGGCACCACGTGTTCAGCATCCGGCTTCTCCACCAGGCTGGCAATAACTTCGGCGGCGGCAATTTTATGCTCATCGGTAATAGTGCGGACGCGGTTATCTAGTGCGCCACGGAAGATGCCAGGAAAGGCCAGGGCGTTATTGACCTGGTTTGGGAAGTCGCTCCGGCCAGTAGCCATAATAGCCACACCCGCTGCACGGGCAACGTCAGGCATAATCTCTGGAACCGGATTGGCCATGGCAAAGATAATCGGATCTTTATCCATAGTCTTCACCATATCGGCAGTCAGCAGGCCAGCCTTGGATACGCCAATAAAGACATCGGCGCCTTGCAGGGCATCTTCGAGTGAACCGTCTACCCCTGAAAGGTTGGTGTACTGCAACAACTTACGCTTCTCGTCGTTCAAGTCGGTACGATTAGCACTGATAATGCCCTTACTATCAACGGCAAACATCCGGGGCTTGGCATAGGCATGTAGCAACTTGATGATAGCCGCGCCAGCAGCTCCGGCGCCTACGATGACAATTTTTGCGTACGCAAGTTCCCGCCCGGTTACCTTCATAGCGTTAATCAGTCCGGCAAGCGTCACAATAGCTGTGCCGTGCTGGTCATCATGCATAACGGGAATAGATAATTCAGCCTTCAAGCGTTCCTCGACTTCAAAACACAGTGGCGCTGCAATGTCCTCCAAGTTGATGCCGCCGTAGCTTGGGGCAATCGCCTTCACCGTAGCTACAATCTCATCTGCAGTATGGACGTCTAGCACTACAGGCACAGCATCAATATCGGCAAAATGCTTGAACAGCATAGCCTTACCCTCCATAACTGGCAGCGCACCATAGGGTCCAATGTCGCCCAGCCCCAACACTGCTGAGCCGTCACTCACCACAGCAACACTGTTATTGAGCCAGGTGTAGTCACGGGCTTCCTCGGGGTGTTCGGCCACGTAACTACTGACAGCGCCTACGCCAGGCGAGTAGTAGGTGCTCAGCTTTTCCGTGCTATCTAATGTGTCTTTCAGAACGATACCAATTTTGCCGCGCAGTTCTTTATGCTTATCCAGTGCCAGTTTGCTGTAGTCCATCATGTTCCTCCAAATATACGGTCTATTTTAGTGCTGTGCACCACTATAGTCCAGCGCGACTAGTAACAGAGGTAGGTTATATTGCTTTATAAGCTCTATTATGTTATAATAACATTACTATGCATGCCACTAGTGAGCAATTTATAGCTGCCACCCGCCAACAGCAGGTACGATTATCTGACCGCATTATGAACGGTCTGTTGGCCGAAAGTACTGCAGCCGTGGGGAATGAAGAGCACCATTCACCTGTCTGGACGGTCGGTAAGCACTATGTCCGCGACATGGAAGCAGGAAGATGGGACGGTCAACCGCTCAGCGACCAATTACTGAACCCCCGATTACTTGCCGATACGCCCGCACGCTTTCTGGCGCAGGTTATCAATGCCTCGCTCACTGGACCTCAGGAGGCTGCCTATCCCCGGGCGGCAAATGTCTACGGCACATGTTATAAAGCTGAAAATGACTGGCGTCGTCTCGTGAAGCGTGCCTATGATGACGATAGTGTACGCACCGAGGTGTATACCGACGATACGGGGCCGGCCATACTACGCAAAGCTATCAACAACCCTACAGGCGTTCTTGCCCGGAATATGGTGCTTGGACGATTTGGCATCGAATATCCAGCAGGAAGCATTGTCCGTATTGATGACGAGTTCGATGACGAGCGCATCGTTGAGGGGAGGCTTGAACTTCCGACGAAAGAAGCGTTCAACGAAACACTTGATGCGGTGACGGGCTTATCATTCGCAAGGCTATCGCCGATAGCGTCCCCGTACGGGGAGCGCGAAGCACACTACGGCACCCATGCTTACGTACAGACAGCTCCAGACGTAGAAGACATCGAGATGCTTGCCCGGTACGCGGTCGAGACGGCACGGTATTAAGCGGCGAGCACTACAGGCTTTTCACGAGATAACAGATGTGGTATACTTGATCGAAAGCGAATATTAGTGTAAGGTTTATAGGTTATGCAATCTGTTATTCAAAAAATTGAAGCGAAGTTCAAGAAGCACGCAGTTGTCGACGTAAAAAGCGGTGACACTGTAAAGGTCTACCAGAAAATTAAAGAAGGTAACAAGGAACGTGTTCAGATGTTCCAAGGCTTGGTTATCCGTACTGACCGCAAGGGCAGCCACACCAGCCGTATTACCGTTCGCCGTATTGCCAGTGGCGTCGGCGTAGAAAAGAGCTTTTTGCTCCACAGCCCGCTCGTAGAAAAGATTGAAGTTGCTAAGCGTTCCAAGGTTCGCCGCAACTACCTGACCTACATGCGTGAGCGTACTGGTAAGGCTGCACGTCTGTCTGGCGTAGCCTTCGACGCAAACAAGGTCAACACGCTGCCTGAAGCGCCTAAAGCTCCAGAAGCCGAAGCACCAGCCGAAGAAAAAGAAGCCTAAACCACTTCCTCTCACAAAAAGCCCGTCATCTCGACGGGCTTTTTGCTATACTACCTGTAATGATTGTCGGGGTTGATGAGGTTGGGCGTGGGTGCTGGGCTGGGCCGCTCGTAGCAGGTGCAGTGCTGTTGGCCGAGCCGTTGCCAGGCCTTAAGGACTCCAAAAAGCTCAGTAAAAAACGTCGTGAAGTGCTTGACGCCATCATCAGAGAGCAAGCAGTAGCTTACGGCCTGGGATGGGTAGACCCGGCCGAAATTGACCGGATAGGGTTGACGGCATCGGTACGCCTTGCCATGCAACGTGCCGTAGCTTGTATTACCTCCACGTACGACGCGCTCATCATTGACGGCAACTACAACTTTTTGCATGACCATCCCCTCAGTAGCTGTCTGATCAAGGCCGATGATACCGTACCGGCCGTCAGTGCCGCCAGTATTATTGCCAAGGTAGCCCGTGACAACTATATGGCGGACAGCAGCGCGACACATCAGGGGTACGGGTTTGAAAAGCATGTGGGTTACGGCACAGCGCAGCATATTGCCGCACTTAAGGAACATGGCGTTTCGGCTTTGCACCGGCGCTCATTTGCACCCATCAAGGCACTGTTATGACCAATTATGCCCACGGACAGCAGGCAGAGACCAAAGCTGCCGCACATCTGCAGCAAGCGGGCTATGACATTTTGGTGCGCAACTGGCGTACGCGGCACTGCGAGATAGATATCGTAGCCCAAATGGGTGGTGTCGTGTATTTTTTCGAGGTGAAGTACCGTCTCACGGACGACCAAGGGACGGGCATGGACTATATCACCCCTAAGAAGCTCCAGCAAATGGAGTTTGCTGCAGAGTCATGGCTCGCAGAAAATAACTGGCATGGTGACTGCCAGTTGGCGGCTATTGAGCTGACTGGTCCCGACGTGCGTGTGACAAGTGTTATCACTGATTTGCTATAGTAGCCCGGACCCTATGGTATAGTTTCCAAATGGATATATACGTTGAGCGAGCTCGCGCTGGCGAATTAACCTTGCGAGAACAAGCAGAGCAGAACGGCCTCGGAGCGCAGTTCGCTTTTGCGGAACAAGAACTTGTAGCAACTGGTGTGCGCAGAATGGTGGCAGCGCTCTGCCGCCTGCGGGGCGTGCCGGAGCACGACGTCGACGATGTGCACTCCATGGTTGCACTTAAAATGCTCAGCAACCCGCATACCATAGATATTCCAAACGGGATATTGCCCATGGTGAATACTATAACGGAGCGTACCATTATTGACCGATGGCGTTCAAAGACGTCCAAGGGTAGACGTATGGAAACACTGCCACTAGACTTTGCCAGCGAAGCTACTGACAATGGGTATGGCCCAGATAGTTTGCGACTGCCGCCAACAGTTGACCATGCTGATGGGCTCGTTGATGTGATGGCAGTGCGCGAAGCGCTGAGCACCCTTTCGGCGGATCAGCAGGACGTGATAAGGATGCGCTATTACGAAGATATGACCACTTCTGAAATAGCGGCGGCGCTTGCTATACCAGAGGGTACTGTCAAAAGCAGGCTGTCCTACGCTCAAAGTCATTTGCGCAGAACACTCAGCGCCGATACTGAGTAATAGTTTCTGCTATGATTGGCGCGTCGCAAAATAGTGCTGCACGGCTGCGATATCGCGTGCAAGCCAAGCCACACGGTTTTCCAGTTCCTCGACACCCATCGTGATGTTACGGGTCAGCGCGGGCTGGTCCTGCATGGGGCCAAAGAATGCTTTGTACTCATCAAGCAATTGCTGGGTACTAAAGGCGCTGGCTGCATAGCGGGGGAAGTAATCATATGACTTGTCATCGCCAAAGGTTTTCTCAATCCATGGCCATTCATTACGGAGCCAGTCCCAAGCTTGTTGGCGTGCATAACGGCTACGCAGCAAATATACCAGCCAGTGGTCAACATCCTGCAGGCGGACTTTTGTTTTGTCCTTCAAACGCTCCAGTAGCAGCGCAATACATGTCTCGTCTTTCGTGAGTGTGAGTGCACCGAGGATTTCCTGCTTCAAGTCGACATTACTGGTGCTTTCGTCCAGTTGCAGCAAGTAGTCAAAGGCGCCGTCCACGTTGTTACGTATTGCAGCCCCGAAGACGATACTCCGTAGTTCAGAATCAACGGCCTTAGTGTCTTGCTTGTAGGCTGCGAACAGCTCCAGGGCGTGCGCCAGGATTTCCGGATGCTCACTGTACACGCCGAGGGCGATGATAGTACCACGCAGCTTGGTATCCTGACTTGGTTCGTTGGGAGCCTCTTTCCAGCTCAGGCGCTTGAACTGTGTCTCAATAAGCTCACGTATCAATGCCTTGATAGCTGGCTCGATGGTGGGGTCCACATCAATAAAGCGGCGGCCATCAGCGATAATAAGTGACATGATGTCCCAGACTGGTTCACTGTCTTCCTGCGTGTAATGCTCAAGTAGTTCAAGCGTCGCCTGGAACGACTGGTCACCAGCGCGGGCCAACAGGGAACTGTCACTCAGCAGCATTAACCGTTCGGCTACAGCCAATTGACGGGTATCAACCAAGCGGGCAATCGCTTCAGCGTGTGCCGACTGTTTATATTGCACGATGTAGTGACCGATTGAGCCCTGGTTCACCCGGACATAGTCGGTATCGCCGACAGCGGCAATGGTTTCAAATGTTTCCAGGAGTGCCGGTACGTCTTCACTTGTACTGAGCAGCGGCACCGGCCAGACACGCTCGGCATCGGCTTTTGTAGGGTCAAGCAAAAAGTGGTGCTGTGTAATCGCCACTTGGCCATCGGCTTGGTCAACCACAATAGCCGGGAACCCTGAGCGGGTCAGCCAAGGGGTCATGAAGGCGGCAACATCTTTGTTACTGGCAGCACCAAGGGCGGCCCACAAGTCATCACCACGGGTGTTGCCATAGGCGTGTTTGGTGAAGTAGGCTTTTAAGCCGGCGCGGAAATCCTCTTCGCCGATGTAGTGCATCATCATGTTCAGCAATCGGCCACCTTTAGCGTAGACAATTGAAGGGTCAAACAATGACGATATCTCATCGGGGTGGTGCACGGGAGTCTTAACGGCCTGTACGCCAGCGATTGAATCACGGCGCTGCGATGATAGACCTTCTTGGGTTATAAAGGTGTTCCATATGTCCCATTCGGGGAATTGGGCATCAGTGGCAACGTATTCCATGACATTAGCAAAGCTTTCGTTCAGCCATAAATCATCCCACCACTGCATCGTCACCAGGTTGCCGAACCACTGGTGTGACAGCTCGTGGTTAACAACGGTAGCCACGACTTCCTTGCTACTTTGTGAGGCGGTCGTCGGGTCAACTAATAAGCAACGTTCACGATAGGTGATTAGTCCCCAGTTTTCCATAGCGCCCGATGAGAAGTTTGGAATTGCCACGTGGTCGCACTTGGTCAATGGGTAGGGTACGCCATAGTATTCATCAAAGAATTCAATACCGCGCTTGGCAACGTCCAGCCCAAAGTCGAGCGAGTCAAGGCTGTGCTCTTTGGTGGACCAGACGCGCACATCAACGCCACCGCTAGTCTGCGTTTCTTTGTACTGCAGGTCACCATACACAAAGGCCAGAAGATAGGTAGACATTTTGGGTGACGTCTCAAAGGTTGTCGTAAGCTTGTCGCCACTGGTTTGCTGTTCCTTGGCGGGGGTGTTGCCAATCACTGCCTGGCCGGTCGGCGTAACCAGGGTCATATCAAAGGTCGCCTTTGCTTCAGGCTCATCGATACAGGGAAATGCTTCACGGGCATGGTGGCTTTCGAACTGGGTCGAAACAACAGCCTGCTTTACACCGTCAATTTCGTATTCACTGGCGTAAATGCCGTGCATACTGTCGGACACTTTGCTCTCAAAGTGCAGGGTCACTGTATACAGGCCAGGGTAGAGCAATGCATCGGTGTGTATCCGTACTTCATCAAATGACTTGTGGTGACTGATACGGGTAGGCGTG
>DASPHS010000110.1:0-7548 GCA_035629475.1 Saccharimonadales bacterium (SeqCode) | reverse complement strand
CAAGGATAAAGTCGGCACCTAAACACTACGCTGTTGCTGCGTTGGCTGTCGTAGCTATCGCAGTGGCCGCAGTTATTGTGACGGTGTATTCCAAGACAGGCGGCACGGATGTCCCAGCAGCATCCTATCGCCTGTCTTTTGCTGACCGCTCGTATAACCTTTCGGTGGCAGTAACCGGGGCGGAGCAGGAACGAGGGCTGAGCGGCCGCGACAATCTGCCCGGTAACCAGGGGATGCTGTTCTGGTATCCGGACAGCCAGGAGCGCTGTTTTTGGATGAAGGATATGCAGTTTCCACTGGATATTATGTGGGTGAGCGCCGACAAAAAAGTCGTGAAGCTGGCAGAAAACGTCCAGCCGGATACCTACCCCGAGGCCTTTTGCGCCAAGGCGCAGTACGTCATTGAGCTGAATGCCGGCCAGGCCGAGCGGAACAGATTACAACAGGGTCAGTCGCTTAACTTCTAAACCGCTCATGGTATTATTTGTATAGATGAACGACATCATGCTGATTGTTGCGACGCTGCTGCCGGCGGCCCTTTTGGTGGCGCTGCGTATTAACGCTGCCATGGTGTTTCTGAGTTTGTGCCTGGGGCAAGTGCTGGTGCAGTTCGTAGCCAAAGACACGGACTCGCTGATTCGCTTTATCGCACCAAACGCCGGGTCGGTCAGCGAAAGCACGCTGTACCTGGTGATGTTGTTCCTGCCAGTCGTACTGACATGCCTGATCTTCCTGTTCAGTGTGAGCGGCCGGTTAAAGGTGACACTGAATGCCCTGCCCGCCATAGCTGTTGGCGCCCTTGCGGTGTTGCTGGCAGTGCCGCTCATGACGCCATCTCTCCAGGGGCAAGTGCAGGCTATGAGCTACTGGGACCAGCTGAGTGCCGCCCAGGCCCTGATAATCGGTGTCGGCTCGCTGATTAGCCTGCTGCTGCTGTGGACGGCTCGCAAGGGCGGCCATCATGGCGAGGCCAAGCACGAAAAGCACGGCCATTAGCCGCTACAGCAGCTCAGACTCTTTTTGCAGCAGGTAATTGGTGGCCATGTCACCGCCATCCACAATCAGCGTGGTGCCATTCACGTAGCTGGCGTCTTCCGACAGCATAAACCACACAGCCTTAGCGACCTCATCGTATGCCCCAGCCCGTTTTAACGGATTGTATTGGGCTGCCAGCTCAAGCAGTTCTGGTGGTGCTTGCATGCCGTCACCCATCCAGCCTGGCGCAATAACGTTCGCGCGGATGTTACGGCTGGCTAAGGTGTTGGCCAGACTTTGGGTGATGTTAATCAGCGCGGCCTTACTGGCAGAATAGGCCAGCCCCACAATGGCACCAACCAGGGCGTCATTGCTGGCAATATTCACTATGGAAGCGCCATCCTTGAGGTTGTGACTGAGGTTGTTTACCAAATAGAGCGGTGCGAAGGCATTGATGCGGAAGGTGTCTTCAAAAGCTTGCTTATCAAAGTGTTCAAAGTCAATTTCCAGGAACACGCCGGCACTGTTGACGATGCCATCCAGCTGTACATCGGTGAGGCCTTGCGTAAAATCGTCCAAATCCTCACTGTTCAGCAAGTCAACATGTCGGATGGTCAGCTGGGGATGCGGGTACTTTTGCTGTAATTCCTGCGCGGCAGCGGCGTTGGCGTTGTAGGTGCCAATAACCGTGTGGCCCTTTTCGAGCAGGAGGCTGGCAACGGCTTTGCCGAGGCCTCGTGATATACCGGTGACGACGTAGGTTTTATTCATGTGTTCAGTATAGCAGCGCGCAATTGCTATAGATTGACTTTTGAGCAGAAATTTACGATAATATACCCTGTTAATCGCTCGCGGTTATGCGGGCCCATAGCTCAGCCGGTTAGAGCAGTAGCCTTTTAAGCTACGTGTCCTGGGTTCGAGTCCCAGTGGGCCCTCCAAAGAAAAAGACCATATCTGAAACGATATGGTCTTTTTCTTTGGAGGCGACCCTGACGGACGAGAACCCAGATCTTTTGTGCAACAAAAGGGGGTTCGGTGAAGCGAGGACGCGCACAGCTGCTTGCAGCGAGCACGCCGCAGTGAAGGAGCGAAACAAAGTGAAGCGATCCCAGTGGGCCCTCCAAGCATAAGCAGTATGAAGACTTCTCCATCGGAGGAGTCTTTTTCTTTGGTATGATTTATCAATGAGTGATATATCAGCCAGTACGTTTCAGCCTCCTGCTCGATTGCCAGGAATGTCCGACATTGCATATGCAGCTCTTCAACTAGCAGCACTTTCCTCAAGATTAGCTCTTGAGAATCGAACCCTAGTGAACCACATAACAGGGAGACCGGAAAATGTAGCCGAACACTCAAACATGCTTGCAGTTGTTGCGCCGGGAATTGCTGAGATGTATTATCCCAACCTTGATGCAAACCTGATAAGCCGTTTTGCTTCCGTACATGATGCTATAGAGGCTTATGTGGGCGATACTGCGACACACAATATCACCGACAAGGGTTTAAAAGAGAAAGCAGCAAGGGAGGCGGAGGGGTTGGAGCGCTTTAAGAAAGACTTTGCTGCTATGCCCGGCATCGTGAATATTATTGAGCAGTACGAGGCTCAGGTAATTAAAGAGGCTCGTTTCGTGCGTATCGTAGACAAATGGATGCCGATTTTAGTACATTTTGGAGACAAAGGTCAGACTATTCAATCGTATACTACTGCCGACCGTCTTGTTGAAGATTTTTCACCCCATATAAAACGATTTAAGAAGCAGTTTCCCGACTTCCCTGAGCTAATTTCTGTTCGGCAGGAGTTAACGGAGCTTGTCGCTAAGCATCTGTTTTAATGCGTTATAGATAATAAATCTTACAGGGAATATAGCTCCTTCTTACGTCGCTTTTCGAGCTTATATTGTACAAACCTGGTATCTAGTAATAACCTCCAACAAATCAGCTCGTCGGCTAAAGTATATAACTTACTTCCTCGGTGGACCTCCAAAGAAAATCCCCCATGCCGTCTAGGCTTGGGGCATTTTCTTTGGCCAGGCGAACACTGGGACGAGAACTCAGATCTTTTGCAGCGCAAAAGTGAGGGGTGCGGGTTTACGCCTGTATTGTTCGAGCCGTATGAACAGCTGAGGCAATGTTTGGTAGATCTACGTGTATTGTCCTGGCGATTTATGCGTTATTGAGCAATATTATTCACATTATTGCTCAATGCCTTTGGAGTACACTTGTAAAGTATGGCCGCCCAGACCCATCCAAAACGTACAGATAGCCACCACAAAGCTCCCCAGGGGCATTCTGCCACCAAGGAGTATGAATTTTTGAGCGGCGGCGGCGATATGGGTGCGGCAGTGCGGGCGCATGACTGGTCACGGACATCGTTAGGTGTGCCGGAACAGTGGCCGCAAAGTCTGCGTATCGCGGTGAGTATGGTCCTTAACTCGTCGTTCCCTATGTTTATATGGTGGGGCAAAGACGAACTAATCAATGTATATAACGACCCGTACGCCGTTATCCTCGGCGAAAAGCATAAGGACGCCTTGGGTAGGCCAGCTTCAGGGGTATGGAGCGAGATATGGGATGTCATAGGTCCGCTCGCCGAGCAAGTATTTGCAACCGGCCGCCCGGTGTATATGAAAGACCTGCGGTTGTATATGAATCGCCACGGCTATAAGGAAGAAACGTATTTTACGTTTTCATATAGTGCTATTCGTGACGAAACCGGTGCCATTGCCGGTTTATTTTGTGCAGTCACCGAAACGACTGAGGAAGTTATTGGTAAGCGTCACCTCGAGGAGCGCCAGGCTGAGCTGGAGGCTGTGTTCCAATCGGTTATAGACGGCATCGGCGTGTTCGATATGCAGGGAAATCTGGTCTTGCTGAACGAGGCACTGGCACGGATGAATGGCTACCCAAGTTCTGAGGCTATGAAGCAGGATATTGACTCGTTTGCCAAAATATACCAATTGTCGCGCCCCGACGGCAGCCTGCTCCCGGTTGATAGCTGGCCCATATCGCGCGCACTCAGGGGCGATGCATTTTCCAGCATGGAAGTGAAGGGCAAACGCCTGGATACGGGCCAGGAATGGGATTTTAGTTTTAGCGGCAGTCCGGTTATCGACCAGAATGGTAAGCAGATTCTGGCAATCACGGTTACTCGGGACATTACGGAAAGTAAAAAAGCCGAAGCTGAACTGCGGGAAAGTGAAGAGCGGTTCCGCAACCTGGCCGATACGGCTCCGATGTATCTGGCGATGGCCGATGAAACAGGCAGGGCAGTGTACTTTAACCGGCCCTGGCTGATGTTCACTGGTAAGAAACTGGAAGAAATGATGGGCTTTGGCTGGTTGAGTGTGCTCCATCCAGAAGATGCGCCGCTGTTTGAGCGTGATTTCAAGCATGCGTTTGCCGAACAGCTTCCCATAAGCCGACAGTACCGGTTTCGGCGGGCTGACGGCGCGTACCGCTGGATGCTTGCCGTGGGCGCTCCACGGTTTACCCCGGAGGGGACATTTATCGGTTATTACGGAACGTACACTGATGTCCACGAGATTAGGATCGCCCAGCAGGCCGCCGAGGACAGCGAGCGGCGTTTCCGAATGGTCGCCAACAACATTTCCCAATTAGTGTGGACGACCAATCCGAAGGGCAGGGTGCTCTGGTGTAACCAGCGCTGGTACGACTATACCGGAACGACCTTCAAAGATATGCAGTCCAGGGGGCTGGAGGCCTTATACCATCCGGCACATAAGGACAGAGTAACCAAGAAGTTCGCACAAAAGCTGCAAGCGGGCGAGGTGTGGGAGGATACGTTCCCTCTACTGGCAAAAGACGGCACCTACCGGTGGTTCCTATCGCGGGCTATACCTATTAAAGATGATAAGGGTACTATTACCCATTGGTTCGGCACCAGTACTGACATTAATGACTTGCGCCGCGCAACCCGCCGCAAGATAGAGCTGGAGCGGACGACCACCGTTCTGGAACGGGAGCGGGCAGAACTACTTGCCATTAATCAGGCCAAAGATGAATTCATTTCTCTTGCTTCACACCAGCTGCGTACGCCCGCTACCGGTGTTAAGCAATATATTGGCATGCTGCTGCAGGGGTATGTAGGGGAGCTTAACGATAAGCAGCGCCAGTTTGTACAGACGGCTTACGAGAGTAACGAGCGGCAGCTCAAAGTAGTGAATGATCTGTTGAAGGTAGCGGGTGTGGACTCCGGCAAGATTAACCTGAATCTTGAAAGGGTGGACATTATCCCGCTGCTGCAGGCAGTACTGGATGAGCAGGCTTCGAACTTTAAGGACAGTGGGCAGGGGCTTTGGTATGAGCATCCGGATGGACCGGTCAATGTTGCCGCCGACAGTACCCTGCTCAGGATGGCATTGGAAAACCTTGTCGATAATGCCCATAAGTACACCTATCCCGAGAAAAATGTAGAGGTGCTCGTAACCCAGAGCAAGGATGCGGTGCGCATAGCGGTTAAGGATGAGGGTACTGGCATTGCTAAAGAGGATATGGATAAACTATTCACCAAATTTTCACGGATAGACAACCCGCTGTCGGCAAGTGTCGGCGGCTCGGGACTTGGTCTGTACTGGGTTAAGCGGGTGATTGATATGCACGGTGGCTCTATTGCAGTAGAGTCGGAGGTCGGTAAGGGGACGACCTTTACTGTACGGTTGCAGAAGGACCGCGCATAGCAAGCCCTTTTGGTATAATTAAAGCCATGAACAAATCCCTACTCGGTACACTAATCGGCCTGTGCATAACAGGGGCGGGCACGGTATGGTCATACGCAACCGGCGAGGGTGCCAATATGGCCGCAGGATTGGTGATGCTCATCGGCATAGCCGTCACCTTGCTGTTTGGTTTCCAGTTTATCTATCACCTCTTCACGAAGCGCAAAAGGTAGCGGGCGGGACAGCCCATCTTGCTAAAAGTACTCATTAATTGTATGATAGTAACAATATAGGCGGCATCAGTGCTCTGCACCAAGTAGTTGAGTATCTATCAACTAGCATATCTGGAGCATTGACGCGCTAAGAAAGATCGGGGGTTTCGATTCCCAGGGCAGCTCAGCACAGCCTCCAGATAAGTAAAAGTCGACAATATCGCTACGGTCGGCTTTTTTTATTGGCCGACACAACAGCAATTATTATATTTACACTTTATACGGGTGTTATTTGCAATTTTAGTGTATAATTAGTAACTTCAGAAGTCAGCAGGGCAAGCTGTATGGGTGAACATCTACACACACTTATTCACAAGTTACAATTTCTTGTTGCCGGCACACTAATCTTTGTCATATTTTTTCTCATATCCCTTATCGTCTCTACGGTAAACACCAATAACGCCCAAGGTGGCGCCCAGGACGCTGACACGAGCTTCAGTATGGGCGGCGCCAATGCAGTAGCGGCAGGCATGAGCAACATGGTGACTACAATGCAGCAGGGCTTTACGTCAGCCATGCAGGATATTGGCGGTGGCTTACAGACGGCTGGCTCGGCTACGGTGCATGGATTCCAACAGGTAGGGCGGGCCATAGGTTCCGGGGCGGCAAATATTGTGGGCGGCGTGGGTAACGGCCTGGTGTTGATCGGCAATACGGTTGCCGACAGTATGATTGCCACCATGTATGTCCCAGCGAGCATTGGAGGGTCGGTATCGTCTGGCGTGCACGCCCTGTTGCGACCAGCAGACGCCGTGGAAGTACCGATTATCGACCCGAACTCACCCGAGCTGCATGAAGCACTGGCTACCTTGCCGCCGATTGCCAATCCCAGCCATGCTCCGCACGATGCCAACGCTGGTCCGCTGTGGCCGATGCATGGTGCGATTACGACGTACTTTGGCGTGCCGCACCGGCCGTACCAAGTCACACATTCCGGCATTGATATCAGTGATGGTGCGCGGCCTGGTGTTACGCCGATCAAGCCGTTTAGGCCCGGGCGGGTTATAGATGTCGTTTGGACGAATAAAGGGCTGGGTAATCATGTCGTGGTCGACCATGGCAGCGGGATTACTTCGGTCTATGCCCACCTGCACACCATTGCTGCCCACATAGGACAGGAAGTGTCACTTGATACGGTGCTGGGCACCGAGGGCACGACCGGTGTTTCCACCGGCGTCCACCTGCACTTTGAAATCCGCGTGAATGGACAGGCCACCGATCCACGGCAGTTTATCGACGGCAATCCATAGCCACGAGGTGGTTCTTATCTCCGGCTGCTGATATCATGACATAATGCACGGTGATGAGTTTTTTCAGTTAGCAGGAGTGGCATCGGTGCTGACTACCTGGCTGGCAATCGGCTATATATTGCTGCGCCAGCCACGTGACCCGGCGCAATCTATTAGCCACCACGCTGCCAAAAACGACGCAGACTACAAGACGTTCGCGGTGCTTATGACTGTGGGCGTGCTGGCCATGCTGTGCTATATGGTGCAGTGGCTGGCCCCCACCCTGGACCTGCCGCCGCTCTTTATTGTGGTAGCCAGCACGGCAGTGGTCTTGGAGCTGATTGCAACCTGGGTACCGCTCCGAGCGGGGCGGGCCTACGCAATCCATCAGTTTTG
>DASPHS010000109.1:0-4931 GCA_035629475.1 Saccharimonadales bacterium (SeqCode) | reverse complement strand
TTGAGGGGCACCGTTACGTAGCCATCGGCCTTCAGGTATTCGTCGATGCCGGGCATGATGTGGCCATATTTCGCGTTGCCTATATGGGGTACGATCACCATATCTACGAGCCGTAAGCCATCTATCACTTCCTCGGGTGACTCAGCCGGATCATCGGCCGCCTGGAAGTATTGCAACGTGGGGCCGGCAACAATAGCTCCGGCGCTGGCGCCACCGTACACCGTGCCCTGCTGGACCAGCTTTTTAATCACCGCATCGGCACCGGTATCTCGTAGTAACCAACGCAGGTAAAAGGTGTTGCCACCGCCGAACCAGACGACGTCGTAAGCCGCCAGGTGTTCTTGTAAGCCCTGGGCATTACCTTTGAATTCCCGCAGGTCAATCTGCTCCAGCTGGTAGCCTTTGGCGGCCATGGCCTGGCGCTTTTCGTCGACCCAGCCCCGTTTTTCAGGCGCATACGTGTCAGCAGCGTTCTCAATAATCGCGATTCGGATGTCAGCCGGTTGTTTACCGACAAGTTCCTCAAATGCGCTACGGGTCTGTTCAGTGATGCCTTCTGAGGCTAAGAAAAACTTCATACCCCTAGTATACAGGTAAACAAAAAGCCCCGCAGGGGGCTCTGTTGCAATGTCGCGTTATCGATAAACAAAATGAAATGTTTAGCTTGCTTCATTTTCCACCACTAATAGTCCATTTCTATCCATTGCCTTCAATACATCATGCAGGAGGTAATTATTAGCAAAGCGCATTACGTATTTTTTTTGATATGCAGGATGCACCATTAATAGTTTTTTATCTTTCATGTTTGATAACACTCGCGATGTCTGAACTGCGGCAGACGCAGATGTACCGAAAAGATGCTTGACATCCTGTGCCTGAATTATGTCCTTTTGCATAGCTATTTTTAATATCTCGTGCTCGTCACGAGATATGAACTTGCTGTCCAAGGCATTGAGCAGCGCTGGCTCAATAATATTAGCTACTGCATATTCACGATCGAGGAGACGGTTAACTCTGTCCATTTCAGCAGTAATACCTCGGGCAACATACAGACACCATTCTTCAAGAGCGGCATCGGCTCCCGTGTCTGCCATAGCGAGCATGTCATAATAGCGCTGCCTATCGATGCAGAATATTGCAGAGGGGTTTAGTACAGTACGCTTAGTTTTATCTATAAACTTAGACTGTACGAGCATGGCATAAGTAAGTAACCGGGCGGTTCGTCCATTACCATTATCAAATGGGTGAATTGCCGCGAATCTGTGATGGGCGGTTGCGATCTTTATAATATCCATCTTACCTTCGTTATCGTTCCCGATATAGTCGCATAGGTCGCGAATTAAAGATGGTACTTCTATATGCTCGGGAGGTTGATGAGGGCTATTAGAAATGACTACCTGCTCCGTACGCCATGCACCAGGCGTCTTACTGCCATCGCGTTTTAGACCCTCAACAATTGTTTTTTGGATTTCCCTAATCAGCGAGGGCGTAATTGGTGATGGATCGGGGCCGCTCAGTGTATCCTCAATAAACTGAATAGCCTTGCGGATATTGCGAAGTTCTTGAAAGTCTTCATTCTCTGCCGGCTTTTCGGAATCAAGTGAATCGATAGCCGCACCGACGACGGTAGTGCGATTACCCTCTATTCGCGCAGAAGCTACACTCTCAAGAATATGCATAATTTCCTTGAGGTCAAAGAACAGCCACCGTGGCGTTGTGCCGGCTAATCTTGTATACCTTAACTTTTCTAGTGCAAATATTTCACTAACGAGAGGAGAGTTAAAAGAAGGGTTAATTGTGGCTAGAGGCTTCATGATTAGAGTATATATTATACGTAGCTCTTAGTCAATAGCATTTAACATAATAGTTTATAATCAATCTGTTATTTTAACGTTAGCGTTAAATAATTATATAACATCTTGCTATATCATCATTTAACATTTCGGGCAGCCATAATTAACTATAGCGCTACTTAAATTAGTAAAAGCCCGGAAGTAAATGGACTGAGTAAGCACATAAACTTCTAGGCTTTTATGGTGCACCCGGTAGGACTCGAACCTACGACTTTCTGTTCCGAAGACAGACGCTCTAATCCACTGAGCTACGGGTGCGCTGAGCCATCAGTATAGCACAATAAGATGCTCTTCTAACAGGGATAAACCGGTCTTTGCCCTCTCATATCGTCATTCCTGCCTGTTCAGGAATCCATTATCGATTGGATCTCTAAACAAGTCAGAGATGACGTGGCAGGGCCGGGAATGACAGTGCGGAATCCGCCTACTGATAGAAGGCAATACTTGCATTATTACAATAATTGTGGTATAATGTATTCATAATCCTTGTGAGGAGGCATTATGAAGAAATTACTTACTGTTCTTTCTGGTGTATCATTACTCGCCAGCTCTCTCGCGCTCTCGATGAGCCCGGCCCCTGTAAGCGCTACAGGCAACCACAACAACGCTTGTGTAGACGGTAACAACCGTGGCAACCTGACTGCTAAATGGAATGCTGCCGACAGCATCACCTTTAGCACAGCTAATGGCAAGCTCCTTTGTAACGACGTGACGGTATTCTTCTCGTCTTATACGCTGCCAGACAACTACAACGGTAACGGGTTTACCAACAACCCTACCGCCACCCCGCAGGATATCTTCGACAGCGCTTCGACTGTTATGAAGAAAGGCACCACTGGTGCAACTACCCTGAAAATCGACCTGCCCGAAGCTTGTAAGCACATGCAGGTAGACCTGTACTACGCTCCCGAAATCAAATTGGTAACTGCTGCCGGTCACGGCAACCAGTACATTACCGGTAAGATTATCGAGAAGACCGAAGATACTTGTACCCCTGTAACACCTGAGGAGCCACCAGTAGTTGTCCCTCCTGTAGTTCCACCGGTAGAAGCCCAAACACCCCCCACTCCTGCTCCAGTCGTTACGACACCTGCTCCTGTTGAGCTGCCCCACACCGGTATCAGCACCGCTGCTGCCATTGTGATGAGCGCCGTTGCAGGTACTGCCGCTTACGCTGTAGCCTACGCTACCAGCAAGCGCCAGTAAGCACTACTGACCGCAACAAAATAAGCCGCCCCACCAGGCGGCTTATTTTATATGCCCGCCAAAAGCAACATCGAGTTCTACTTGGGTTCGGGATGACACGAAAACTGTCCCCATTTTCTTCTTATGGAAAAACAAGGGGGCGGGCACAGCAGTGTTTTTGGACTTTTCCCGAGAGTTTTTGTTACTTTTTGCGGTACAAAAAGTAAGGGGAGCAGTGGAACACTTTGACTGGGTCCTGAATCAAGTTCAGGATGACGCGAGTTGCATGCAGGATGACGGATGCCGCAGTCCGGTAACGGGCAGGAGGGCTCTGTGGTAGTATGACAGCAATGACCAAACCCCTTATCATTGGTATTTGCATCGGTATACCAGCCCTGTCCCTGGTGTTTATCGCCTCGCAGCTACTCTGGCTGAAGTTCAATGGCACCCCTGTTCCCCGCCCAGAGATCCCTCGTGGCGCCCAAACCATTGGTACGGGCCCAGTCCTCACCTATGTGGTACTCGGGGATAGCACCAGTATTTCCCAGGGTGGCGAATATACAGAAGGCTATGCAGCCCAAAGTGCCGCTCATCTGGCCAAAACCCACACCGTTACCTGGCTGAATGCCGGTGTATCCGGTGCGACCGCCCAGGACGTAGCCAGCGAGCAAGTGGCACGGGTCCTCAAATACAAACCAGACGTGGTATTGATTGCCGTCGGCGCCAATGACGTTACCCATAGGACCACGCCCAAGGCCGTTGTTGCTTCACTGGAACAGACCATCAGCAAACTCCGGGCAGCCAACAGCCAGGTACGCATCGTACTGACAGGCTCACCAGATATGGGCAGTCCGCCACGCATCCCGCAGCCCCTGCGCTGGATAGCTGGCAAGCGAACCGTGACGCTCAATAAGGACATCGTGGCCCTGACGGAGCGTGAAGGCCTGGTCTTCGCACCGATTGCCGCCAAAACCGGTCCCACGTTCCGTAAGCATCCGGAATTATTTGCAGCAGATAATTTTCATCCTACGACTGAGGGCTACCGGCTCTGGACGCCGGTGATTACCGACGCCCTCGACCAAGCACTCCAGCCCTAGGTATCGTCGCGCATATCGCGCATCGGGTTGCGGCGCAGGTTGCGGATCAGCGGGAAGAGTGCGCTCAACAGGCCCGCGGTAACAGCAATGCCCAGCAGGTACAGCATGTCTGGCCCATAGAATGAGTACAGCTTGAAGGCCTTGTCCAGGTCCTGGCTGTTATATGCCAGCAGCGCCTGAATAGTAATTTCCTGTGACCACTGCGCGCTGGCAAGCAGTGCGCCAATAAAGCCGAGTAGCACGGCAAAGGCAACTATCAGCACCGATACAAAGATGGTGTACAAGATGTATATTTGCGCGATATCCAGTTTCTTGGCGCCGATTGCCCGGAACACGGCTGTTTCACGGCGGCTGTCAGCAATCATTTTGCCCACGGTACCCATCATGATGATGCAGGCGATAGCCGCTACGACCAATCCGGCAATACTGAAGAACTTACTGAACCCACGCTTAGCGCTATCCAGCCCAAGGCTGTTGCTGCCATAGGCATCCAGCATGAACAGCTGATCCTGTTTTTCACAGTCTTCATAAGGGTTGTCGCCCGGCCCTGTCATCTGGCTGAAGTCAGGCGCACAGCCTTCTTGTTTGATGAAGTCGCGGGCCCGGTCGGCCGTAGCGAACTCGCTGTAATACATGGGGGCCTGGCCACCGGCTGTTGGCACCGCAGGGAACAGGTTGGCTGCTACTGGCCGATCGGCAACGGCTTCGATTGGCGTAAACCAGCCGTCACCAAGTGAGGAGCGGACCAATGAGTTGATAATCTGCGTCACGCTGAAGGCAGTGTCGTAATTATTGT
>DASPHS010000108.1:0-4659 GCA_035629475.1 Saccharimonadales bacterium (SeqCode) | reverse complement strand
CTGCGGCGAGCGGAGTCGTTACCCGGCGCCGTCGCCGTAAGGCAGAAGATTATATTGTTTCGGCAAAGGCTACGCCTACCCAGCTGGCCACCGACCTGACGCTTCTGAACGCACTACGCTATGCGCCGGAGGGTACTGTCGTATTGGAAGCAATGCCCGCCAGCTCCTCCCCGCTGGGTGTTGACCGCCAAATTCGGAACCTTGGGTTGAGCGGTATGGATGCCCGTACCGTACGGCGCCTGGTGCAAGAACGACAGGCTGCGATAACGCCGCAAACCACCCGTCGCCTTGCTAAGCTGACGCAAGCGGCCCGGCGAACGGTCTAGCCAGTTAATCCGTAGTACATGGTGCGCAAGACCGCGGCATTGACGGCTGGCGGCTCCGTGCCATCCAGTGTGCAACTGGGATAGCGCGCGCTCAACATATCGAGCGTAGGCACAATATGGTGGTAGTGATCGGCCAGTCGCTCGTCGATCCGGGTGGGGTCTGAGGCGGCCTGCTCTGACCGGACCGGCCGTGCTACTAGACGTTCGCGCAGTATATGCTCTGGTACCTCTACGATGCACAGTCCGAGTACTCGTGCACCCAGGCGGTCAATGGATTGACGGAACGAATCCACACGGTCGCGGTAGCGTGGAAAGCCGTCCAGTACAACAAGGCCATCAGGCTCTTGCTCGATATATTCTTCTACCATGCCTATCATGGCGCCATGCCCGACCGTTCCACTTATGCGGTCGTGGTAGGCTTTTTGGCTCAAAGCTTCTTTGTAGCGGGAGGCCACCTCACCGCGCAAAATAGCTCGCTTGCGTTCCCCAACAGATAAGTGGCGTGCACCGGGTACGTACTCGTTAGCCACAAATTGCTTGGCGATGGTGGACTTGCCTGAGCCCGGTGCGCCGCCGAGCAGTAATAATTCAACAGCCACCCCTACCCTCGCAGCCCGCTTTTAATAATGTGGCTGTAGTCCCTGTAGAGGGATTTGTAGTGGGGGCCGACGTAGTGTTTGCGGTCGCTCAGTTCAGGGGGCACAGTTTCATGGATACGAATATCATCCCATGTATTATTCAGAGCATAGGGTGGATATTCTTCGGGTACGCCACGGACAACAACGCCCATGAACGACGTTCGGCCTATCCAGCGGCCACGACACGCACGGTGGCCACCATCAATAAGCCCCAGCTTACCCTCATACTCCTCGATGATAGGCGGCATCATGCCTATCGGCTGCAGGTCATCCTCGGCTATGGTTATGGCTCCCATAAGCTCCAAGGGGTCAACACCGGCATGTCCAAGATCGTGGGCAATATTTTCCTGCGTGGCCAGATTGGAGCGCAGTACATACAGCGTTTTGGGGTACACCTCGTCATACCGCACGCGCTCAAGGGTAATTTCGGCATTGGCATAGGGGTAAATGGCTGGCCGCGAGTCGCCTGGCTGCTGCAGCAACGGGACTTCTTTTAGCTGGTCGTGTAGCTCTGGCCACGGCATAGCTTTCTCAAGATGGAACATAGGGACTCCTCATCATTTGGTGATAAGTCCCAAGTTTCATTGCCTGCGCCAATTGATTCCAGGGTAATCTAATACCCTGGAATGGCAATTTGTGTTAGTTTATTGTATAAATATTACTAACGAGTTTATCTGATGAGTTCTGTAGTCCTGCACAAAACACAGGTGTCCATTTTGCATTCGCTGCGGTACGCGCCGTCGGCCCGCTTCAACACGCTGATGCGACCGACTGGCCACACCAGTGATACTTTCAAATTCCACCTGCGTAAGCTGCTATCACAGGGTTTGGTAGAGAAAACCTCAGCCGGCACCTATGTACTGACCGCCAAAGGTAAGGAGTTTGCCAATAATCTTGATGAGCAACAGCGTATGGAACAAAAGCAGCCTAAACTGTCAGTGCTGATAGTGGCGCCGCGTACCGATGCGGACGGCCGGACAAGCTATTTGCTGCAAAAACGAGCCCGCAACCCCTACCTGGGCTATTGGAATGAAATTACCGGACCGGTGCGTTGGGGTGATTCATTTGAGGATGCGGCTGCAAAGGTGCTGTTGAAGCAAACGGGCCTGCAAGCGGATTTCAGGGTGCGCGGTATGCGCCGCATCCGCGACTACGCCGCTGATAGCAATGCCCTGCTTGAAGACAAGGTATTCGTGATTATCGAGGCGACAAAGCTGTACGGCGAGCTGCAGAATAAGTATGCTGGCGGCACAAACGACTGGCTGACGCTGGCTGAGCTGACTGCCCAGGAGAAATACTTTGCCTCTACGCCGGCAATCGTGGGCGACCTTGCCGAGGATAGTTGGTATGCGACGCAGGATATTCGGTACCAGAAAGGTGACTACTAATGTCGGTGCGGCTTGGTATTCACGAACGTCATCCAGACTTCCCTGAGCTTGCTGTACGACCGGAGCTTATACCTACCTTACTGGGTGAGCTGGCGCTCGCCCAAGCCGACTACAGCCGGCGGCATACCGCCTGCGTGTTGCAGACAACTGACGGCCAGCTGGTGGGTGGGCACGTTACCGAGGTGTCGCCCCGGCATTTTATTGCTGCAACAGATAGAGCGCTCGCCAAGCTGCCGGATGACGCAGGTATTACGGGGGTGTATGTTACGGGTAATGGGCCTGGTGTATACAAGACAAAGCACATTATGCCTGAGCCGAGTGCTTATGACCGTTTGCAGGAGCGGTTCAGTGGTCGCCCGCATCTTTCGGTGGTCAGCCCGCAACAACTCCCCACAATCGATCACTACGAGTACGCCGAGCATACCGCAGCCTATGCCCCACGTGAGCCCTGGGCACTTGCTGACGTCCGCCTCCTCCCATGGGGCATGCCGGATGATACACCCCTCCATGACACGCTGCTCGATGATTGGGATAAGGCATTCATGTTTCATCTGCAGCGGGACGGCCGAAAGCATGGTATTGACTATTATTTGACCGGCAGCAGTACCGGACGCGGCGGTGTGAGCAATATGCTCCGGGTCGGATATGACGATCTGGACATACAGGCGGTCACGGATGGCGACCTTGGCTTTGCCGTGGATACTTTTGAAAGCCAGGCTGGCAGTGTATACGGTGGCTACGGCGAACTGGAACGGCGCGATAAGCAAGTGCACGTATGGACTACCGGTGCAACGGTGCATGGGTATGAGTACCGTACGGATGGCGGCTGGTATACGGGCGGCCCGAAATCAATCGACTTCTTTGTGGGACGTTCCCTGGCAGAAATAACAGTCCGCCCGGAATATATCGACCGGAACTTTTACATCAAGCTGACGTAAGCTGCTCATGGCGACTAGCTAGAGTGCATAGTGTGGCAGGCTGGCGGCAACCACCAGGCGCAGCCCTGCGGTGACCAGGTGCACGGCAGGTACCGTGTGCGCCCGCACTTCCCTGCTATCGGTGGCTACTTCCATGGCGATAGATGTATTCCGGACGGCTGCCACCCAGTCCCGGGGATTTTCGGCGACAGGCTGGAGCTGCCAGTCTGGAACACCGAGGTTGTTTGTGTAGGCTTGCAGCGCTGCAACACCGCGTTCATTTGGCATCTGCACTGCACCAGGCATAGTGACGGCAATACCCGTTGCGCGCCACCCGAGCTGTTGGTCGGGCCACATCCTGGGCGCCTGCACCGCCTTCCCGGCAATCTGCAACCTGCTAGCCCACTCCCCCAGATGGGCACTGTACTTACCGCGGGACAGGTGTGCGCCAAAGGCCCCTGCCCATTCGCCATACATTCCGAGCCATAGATACGGTTCCTGCGTGGGAATGGGTAGCCGTTCGCTTGAGCGGCGTAAGGGTGTTTGAATGTAGCCGACCATACCGTCCTTTCGCCCACCCCTTGCGTTGTGCAGTCATTATATGTGCCCGGTGCCGGTATGGGCAACCGCGGCCCCTAGCCATACACAGCAATTCTTGTTAAAATACATCCATTCTCATATAGGGGAGTAGCTCAGTTGGTAGAGCATCGGTCTCCAAAACCGAGTGTCGCAGGTTCGAGTCCTGTCTCCCCTGCCAAGAAAATCGTCTCAGACCTTTAGGTCTGGGGCGTTTTTCTTGCTGGGCGAGATTGGGCTGGAACAACTGCGACGCAGATTGCTTCAGCAAGATGCTTGTCGCAGGTTCGTTCGCAAGTGGCACGCACAGGTACTTGTACCGAGCATGCCGCGTAGCGGTTCTGTTTGCAGAACGCCCCTGTCTCCCCTGCCAAGTAGAACGATTGTAAAATCCAGATCTGTTAATCAGGTTTGGATTTTTTGATTTATACACATGGGGAGACCGGACGCTCCAAACTTTTGGTTTTAATTGACAGGGCTGGCATCAGACACCTAGCATATTACTCATGCGTATCATCGAACGAAGAATTGTCGGCTCACTCCTGGTTTCTAAAGACGACCACATACTCCTCGGCTACAAAGACCCCAAATGGGGTGGTCGTTACTCTGACTGCTGGGTATTGCCCGGCGGTGGCGTAGACGACAGTGAGACTGATATCGAAGCGTTGTACCGCGAGATCAAAGAAGAGGTTGACCTTGATATAACTCTGTATGAATCAGTACTTATAGATGACAGCCTGACCGGTGAAAACGAAACAATCCATAACGTAACTGGCGAGCCGGTAACGTTCAAGATGCAGTTTTTAGACTACCT
>DASPHS010000107.1:0-6369 GCA_035629475.1 Saccharimonadales bacterium (SeqCode) | reverse complement strand
TCTGGTCTGCTTTGGTAGCCAGCAATACTTTGAGCGATTCCTCGGCAAAGACACGGTTCTGTGAGCCTTTGGCCAAAATGACGGCATTATCTTTGAGCAGCGCCTTTACGAACGCACCGGCTTTGTACGGGTCCAGGAACGTCTCTACGGTGCAGCCTTTAGCACGGGCGGCCGGCGCGAAATACTCTACGGCATCCGGTCCGAGTGCGATAACCATATCGAGCTTTGCCGGATCACAGTAGTCGGCCATTTCACGGTGCGCCTGTGGGCTGTAATCGCCAAGCTCGTTCATACTGCCCAGAATGGCAATGCGCTGGGGCGCAGGCGTGCGTTGCAATACGTCCAGGGCGGCCTGCACGGCTACCGGACTGGCGTTGTAGGTGTCGTCTATGATGGTGCTACCCTTAATGCCAGGAAGGATTTGCATTCTGCCGGCAAAAGCAGTGACTGCGGCAATGCCCTTCTGAATGTCCGGCAGCGGCACATCCAGCATGTCGGCAGCGGCAGCGGCAGCAAGTGCAATCTTTGCCCCCTGGTTACCGAGGAGTGGAATGGTAGCCTCAAATGTCTTGCCTTGGGCAAGTGTAAAGCGGACTTGTTGGCCCTGGAGGGTTTGCGTACCGACGAGCGTGGCGTGATACGGCGCCTGCTTATCCAGGCCATAGCCTGTGTAGTCCCGGTCCACGAGGTATGCCGCTGGCGTGTCATCGCTATTCAATAACGTCCGTTTGGCAAAATGCAGGATAGTCAGCTCTTCCTGAGCTACGGCGTCGAGCGTGCCAAAATACTCCATGTGCTCAGGGGTGATAGCCGTCACGACCGCCACATCAGGGCGTACATAGGCGAATTCAGCCATAAAGCCGGGGCCGTCAGTCCCTAGCTCAGCCACAACGACATCATAGGGATAGGGTTTGCGAATAAGCTGCTCATTCTTGCGGAGTATGTTCAGCCAGGCAGGAACGTTGAAAATACCGGGTTCATTGTGGCCAAAGAAAATAAGCGGTACGGTAACGCGGTCATTGTAATTACCTTCTTGCCACTGCACCCGCTGTGAGGCCTGTAGTACGTGGGCGATTGCGATCTTGGTAGATGTTTTGCCAACACTACCAGCTACGGCTACTACCTTAAACGCATGGCGCTTGCGGAGACGGCGTACCTGGGCTTCAAGCAGCGCGCACAGCAGTGCTCGCCCCAAAGCCTTAGGGCGCGTCAACCACCATAATCCGGCAGCAAGCGGCAGCAGATGTGCCCATACCAAAGGATACGCAACAATGGTAGCTAGACCGAATTGCCAGCCACCCATAAAGGATCCGAAGAGGTCGAAATAAATACACACCAAACCAGCCAGCACTTGCGCAATCATCCCCGCCTGGATAACACGCAGCGTAAACCTTTCGCGGGCCTTGAAGTGTGGCGGCAGTATGGCTTTGGCTGAAAAGTCGGTGGTTTGCCAATAGGCAGCAAGGTATTTGCCTACGCGCCGGTGGTTGCGGACAAACATATCCGTCACCTTATAAGCGTAACCAGGCGCGTATAGGCTTAAAATACCCCTAATCATATGATGCCTACAGTACGAACATCGCAGCGATGGCCACAAGCAGTACGACTGCGACAACCATCAGGATGACAAGCATTTTTTTGTCTTTTTGAGCGGTAGGAACGGGGGCAGTGGCAGGCACGGCCAAAGGATCGTTCGGGTCAGTCGGTGCTGGTTGTACGCCACCCAATGATGCCTGATCGAATGATGGAGATGCTGGCGTCTGTTCAGTCGACGGCGCGCTAAAATCACCTGCAGCTGGCTGTGGAGCATCTGGTGAAACCGATGAGCCGGGCTGCTGGCCAGCAGGCACGGAAGCACCTTCACTGCCGAGTGGTGGCGTCGAAATACCATCAGGGCTCTGCACGGCCTGCACCGTACCATTGCTATCAGTGGTGAAGCTGACGGTACTGTCAGCCCCTGGAGCGGGGTCAGCGGGAGTGACCGTACTTTCGACGGCTGGTGTACCGACTGCCATGCTTGTTTGCGGATCCGTAGGTGCGGCATTTGGGTCAGGCGTTGCCGGTATTTGGCTTTGCAGCGTGCTCAAATCTACGTTAATTTCGTTATTTGTAGCGTTGCCGCCATCAGTAGGTGTGGCCGGAGAAGTGTTATCGTTTTTTTGTGGATCCATTTTAAGCGTTTTCCAACTTATATTTGTAACTACAATCGATTATATACATACCACTAATGTTTACCAAACGCCACCGGCCCGTAATGTACTGCAGCAAATCCGCTACAACTCGGAGAGGCGCTTTTGGAGCTCAGCCGATGAAATAGTTTTTTGTGGAATCTGCACATCCAATGGCAGGCCGTACGCCCGGTATTCCTGCTTTGCCCCTGACTGGTTATTGAGCACTGCGACAAGCCGACGAGTCTTGGCGTCAACTGTCAGGTCTACCTGGATGGGCTCAGAGTTCTGGTACGTATTCGGGTCAACGGCTGCAAGCTCGCTAAAGCCAAGGTCTTTGGCAAAGTTCTTCATGAGCTGTACGTAGAGGATGGATTGGATTTTAGTACGGTAAGTGTAGAGTAAGCGGCCGTCCTCACGGCGCTTTACAACATCCTTAAATGACGTATCGTACACACCTTGCTCACGAATTTGGTCAAGCATTTTGGTGCGCTGCTTTGGCGTTAGGTCGCCCAGGGGTACGGGTACGCCCCCAAGCGGCAAGCCAGTACCGATAACAGCCTGAGCAAACAGTTGATTACCACTTTGCTGGGTAGCCGACTGCTGCACATCATCGCTCTTGGCCCATACGCCAAGTATTTTTGAAGTATCGAGCTTTTTGCCATCAGCATTCTTTTCATCAGTTTGGATGCTGCGATACCGCGAGTAGTCGGCATCACGCGTACCGATAATTTCCGTCTGCACCCGCGTGGCACCCTGGTTTATGGTCGAGAATGAGTAGGCCCGGTTGGTAGCGCCCAGTTCGAACTGCACGAGCTGCTTGGCTGAACGGCCCTGAGATTGCTGGTTCGTCTCGATGGTTACACCTTTGGTCTGAAGGCTATTTTCCATCATGCCCCAAAATACATTGTTGGGCGCAAGGTGCACCTTTGTCCACCAGGTCCATGCACTCGCAATCAGAATGACAGTGCCGATGGCGTATACCCACCAATATGGCCGGCTGGTTATGAAGGAGAGACGAGATTTGGTTTCAGACATACAGGTATTGTAGCAAAGAAACGGCTAGCTTTTACGATGAAGCACCGGTGCGCAATATAAAAAGCCCGGCAATCCCGGGCTTTTTATTCGTTAAAACGATGTGTCTATAACGGAGGCAGTTTTTCGAACTGAGAAGCGTCATCGCCAGCGTACTTGATTTCCCAAGGGCCAGTCTTAATTTCCATGCGCTTGCCATAACCGACCCAGGCACCCTTCATAGTGCGGGCGGCAGGGTCAATGATCATCTGGGCAGCCCCAGAGTACATGGCACCTTTGTAGTCACCATCAGTGGCGGTGTTTTCTTCCCAGCTGCCCGTAGCGATATTACCGTTTAGCGAAAAGCGGGCGATAAGATATGACGAGTTAAGTTCGGGGACGCTTTCAACCACTATGGTTTCCCCTTTTTGCAGAATACGCACATAGTGCCTGCTCTGCATGTCAGCGTTTTTAGAGCTGCTGTGGAACGTGTAGTCGCTCAGCCAGATACCAGAAAAATCGATCGTTGGTGTAGTTGCCTCTTCCATGACTTCATTGTACCACCCCGAACACCGGCACACACCACTAGGTCAAAAATACAACTGACTATATAAATGTAAGCGGCTACAAATAGCCGGCTTCTTGCCAGCGCTCTTCTTCGTTGTGGCTGACAAAGAAAATAATGCGCATGCCGCGACGATCAACATAAATAATGTAGGAGACATTATGGCGGATAAGCTCTTGGCCCTGGGCGTCGATAAGCTGCCATTCTACCTGCACGCCAGCATGGTGTTTATCCATAACCGAACAGTCAAATTTGGTCACGCGCACATTATGCACGCCAGCTCGTTGGTAGAAACGGCCGGACATTTTGAGCATGGAGCGGAAGCCCCGGCCATTCTTCATATAACGCTGGCCAGTGGGACCGCTAATCAGAAAGTGATCGGCATAGGCACTTTGGAGTGTTTTTACATCATAGGTGGCTAAAGCCACTCGATAGTGTTCAAAGAAGGTCGCCAACTTACTCATAATACTTACGCTTAATAGTAGTTCGGCGGATGGTCTTGTGTCAACCAAAAACACAACGGTTTTTGCTGTTAAAGCGGTGCGCTCCGATACCGTTCCAGCGTCTGCTGACGGGCTATGGCGTGGTCTACCACTGGCGCTGGATAGTCCTTGCCTATGACACAGCCGGCAGCCTGTTGCTCCTCGGCGCTCATCTTCCAGGGCTCGGCAATATACTTGTCCTGTACCGTAGCCAGCTCGGGCACGTAGCGGCGGGTATAAACGCCCTGCGGATCATAGGATTTTTGCTGTGATGTCGGATTGTACAGCCTGCGGAAGAGTGGCGCAGGGTCAACGCCCACACCGGCAATCCACTGCCAGTTGCCGGTATTGTTGGCTGTGTCGCCATCCATCAGCCACTGCTTGAAGTACTGCTCCCCGAGCCGCCAATCCAGCCCGAGGTCCTTGGTGAGAAATGACCCTACAATCAGCCGGGCACGATTGTGCATCCACCCCTCAGCCCGCAGCTGGCGCATAGCGGCATCGACGATAGGATAGCCCGTACGGCCTTCCTGCCAGGCGGTCAGCAGCGTTTGGTCATAGCTCCAGGAAATGTGCCGGTAGCGCTCTTGGAACTCCTGGCGTGTCGTATGGGGGAAATGCAGCAGCACATAATTATAGAAATCACGCCAAGCCAACTGCCGGTGGAAGGCGTCAGCGCCCTGCCCCTCCGGCAACATGTCTTCGATGGTACGCGCACTCAGGCAGCCAAAGTGCAAGTACGGGCTCAGTCGCGACGTCTGGTCAAGACCAGGATTGTTATGGGCGTTATGGTAGCCGGTAATGCCATCATCTATAAATGCATGCAAGCGCTGCTGGGCTGCCGCTTCTCCCCCTTTTAAGGCCTGAGGTGAAAGTGTCGCCGTGTCAGTTATATCTGACAGCTTTGGTAGCTTACCTGCAGTAATGCCAGGTGGTAGCTTGCAGCGGTGTGGCGTGGGTGCCAGCGGCCGCCGGGGAACCCGAGACCATTGCTTCCAGAATGGTGTGAATACTTTGTAGGGTTGTTTGCTGCCAGTTTGCAGCAGCTCGGGGGCGTCTATCATCAGCCTGCCAGGGAAGCCCTGGAGCAACACGCCCTGCTTATCAAGCGCCTCGCCCACATTGGCATCCCGGCTCATGGCATAGGGTGTGTAATCCTGCGTGTAATACACCGTTGTCGCTTGCGTGTCAGATGCCAGCTGGGCTAGCTCATTCGCGGCATCGCCCTGTCGAATAATGAGGTCGGCCCCACGTTCCTGCAGCGAAGTGCGTAAGTCGGCCAGGCTTTCCAGCAGAAAACGGTTGCGATTGGAGGAACCGGTCTTGCCGCCTGTCAGTGCAGGGTCAAATATAAATACCGGCACAACAGACTCAGCCTCGGCTACGGCAGCGGCCAGTGCCGGATGGTCGGCTACGCGCAAATCGTTGCGGTACCATACAATAATTGTCTTCACGTTTTACTCCTTTGGAATCATGCCCCGCAAGGTAGCGACCGTAACGGTTTCCAGTGACGGCACCAGCAGGTCGGCCTGATCCACGTACTCTTTGGGCACGTAGGGCGTAGCTACAACCACGCACGCCATACCGGCTGCCTTGGCAGCCTGTAACCCGGCCGGGGCGTCTTCGATAACTGTGCATTGGATAGGTTGGCAGCCGAGCCGAGCAGCTGCAGCCAAATATACCTCAGGATGAGGCTTGTGCGCTGTGACATTTTCTTCTGTCACAAAGTCATCAAAATAATCATAGATACCTGCTGCGTGTAAGCGCCGCTGCATGGTATCACGGTCGGTACTGGTCGCCACGGCACGGGGCACGCCTTCCTGCTGGAGTGCTATCAACAAATCCAGCACACCAGGTTTGGGGGTAATCGCTTTGAACAAGGACTCCTTGATGACTGCCGTCTCGGCATCGAAGGTGGCCGCATCCATAGTAAAGCCCAGATTCTTTTGGAATAGCCTTACCTGATCTTCGAGCGCCATTCCCACATATTGATGCATCTGATCAGCCGAGACGTGCAGCCCTTCACGACCCAACACCTGGTTGTAGGCCTGCCAGTTCAGTGCCACGGAATCAATGAGCACCCCATCCATATCGAAAATAACTGCAAATTTCATCCCCTCATCATACCAGGTGTCGATTA
>DASPHS010000106.1:0-2061 GCA_035629475.1 Saccharimonadales bacterium (SeqCode) | reverse complement strand
CTTGGCAAGCTTTATCGTCTTGGTGCTGGGGTTATGGTAGAAATCGAGCGTTTCGATATCGATGCCAATATTGGCCAGCCGCAGGACCAGGCGGTCAATGTGTTTGCGCATAATTTCTGGCACACCATATGGCGGACGTTCTTCGAGTTTGGCGCAAGGCATGCTGTCCAGGGGTGCCAGTATGTACAGGCCTTCCTTGGTACGCCCGGCCCGGCCAGCGCGCTGCAGGCAGTCAGCTTGGGAAATCTGGGCTATGAACAACCCTTCCACGCCGCTTCGTACCTCTGCGCGCCGCTCCAGTCCAGAGTCGATAACAATGTCTATATCATCGATGGTGATGCTGGTCTGCGCGACGTTGGTCGTGAGGATCACCTTGCCTTGAGGATAGCTGGCGAAGGCTCGTTGCTGCTCCTCAGGGGTGAGCTGACTATGCAAAGGAATGATAGGTACCGTCTTGGCAGTTTTTTGGATGGCTTCGGCTACGGCTTCAATCTCGGCTTTACCAGGTAAAAAGACGAGCATATTGCTGGTGCGGCTGCCAAGCAGTGTTGTAATTTCGGTTACTACATCGGTACCATATTTTTTAATGACAGGAAACGTCCTGCCGGGTACGCTGATGGGCGTTTGCGCGCCGAAGTAGGCGGCCAGCTTATCAGCCTCGATTGTGGCGCTCATCAGTACAACTTTAAAACCGGGATCTTCCTGGCAGCGCTTTTTGGCCCACGCTATCAGGACTTCCATATTTTCGTTCCATTCGTGGATTTCATCTAATACCAGCACTTGCTTGTCGCGGATGCCGCTGCCTGTCAGCTCGCGTACCAGTTGCAGGCCATCGGTACAGTACAGGATGGTGTTGTCCGGCTGGTCATCACGTTCCATGGCAGTGCGGTAGCCCACTAAGCTGGTCGCGTCTTGGCCCAGGCGCCAAGAATATTCCTGCCTGACGCGACCGCTCAAATTGCGGGCCGCTAGAATGCGTGGTTGGGTAACGATTATTTTACGATACCCATGCTCGGCCAGGAATTGCGGTACCTGCGTGCTTTTGCCGGCGCCAGTCTCGGCCGTGATTATGGTGACCTGGTTGGCATCTACAGATGAGAGGATGTCTTGCTTGCGCTCGTAAATGGGTAGCTGTTCGAGCGTATCAAATGACGTGGGTGACATAACCATAAGTATATCAGCTGGCCACTGTATCACGACACTCTCTACTAAAAATGTATACCCGCCAGCGGCAGGTATACAGTCAGCTTTTCGTCACCCTCAGCTTGACTGGGGCCCAGTGAAAGCTATAGCTGCAAGCTATGCTCACTCCCTCCATGAGTTACTTCCACAATGACGGACGACCGGTTTGGGGTATACTGGAAGTAATGAAAAAACGTGACAAGCGCAAACAAGATAAATTGGAGAAGCGGACCACCAAGCGGGCACTCTATGAAAAGGCGCGCAAACAAAAGATTGCTGCAGCCAAGCAACAATAGGGGCTAGCCACGTATCCGCATATATATGACGAAGGGGGATCGGCATGATATATAGCGAAGCACTCGCCCGAGGGAATCCAGCACTTGCCCATGAGGCGCTGTGGCAAGGCCCGCAGTTTGATCCTGGATTGGGCATGACGGTCGTCGGCGACTACGACAACGGCCAGGAAATCTTCGCTAACCAGCAGGGAGCATACAGCAATAGGGGTACGTTGGCGCCATGGTTCTCCCCTAATTCTTTGGCGCGCTGGGCTTTGCGCAGCACTCTGAGCCACCCCGATAGCTTGCAGACGTTGGAGGGCGTTGATCATGATACCGTGCGGGCAATCGTCGATACGGGTATGCGTGAAGTGACGACCCGCGATGATTACGCAACCTTTCTGTATCATGTTTCCGATGGCGAGGCTTGCCAGGCGCGCGCTCGGCTGCAGGCCACTGGCACGACGGACCTGAAGGCATCTGCTGACCGTATCCGCGCCATGGTCCTTGGCATGGAGTTCGGCTTGCCGCGCGACATGCGCCAGCAGCTTATTGCTTCGGGTGATGACTACGCCATCCTGATGGGAGGGTACCCGGTGCCACC
>DASPHS010000105.1:0-10254 GCA_035629475.1 Saccharimonadales bacterium (SeqCode) | reverse complement strand
CATGTTTCCGATGGCGAGGCTTGCCAGGCGCGCGCTCGGCTGCAGGCCACCGGCACGACGGACCTGAAGGTATCTGCTGACCGTATCCGTGCCATGGTCCTTGGTATGGAGTTCGGCTTGCCGCGCGACATGCGCCAGCAGCTTATTGCCTCGGGTGATGACTACGCCATCCTGATGGGAGGGTACCCGGTGCCACCAGTGCTTGAACAGCTGCGTTTGGCACAGTCAGTAAATACCATATTTCTGCAGGGACGCGACCTGCTGCGCAAGTACGTATCGATTATCCGAAACCAGGAACGCGCACCACACAACGTGACAAGGCATCTGGCGCAAGCAGTCACCGAGGGGTCATCACAGAAAAAGTGGGTGCGGCTACGCTGTTTGGACTGCTATTGACGGGCAAAACGACGCCCGCAGCCACGCTGGTAAATATCAGCCAGCATCTGCTGCAAACCGGTCAGTGGGAGGGGCTGGCTACACAACCAGATGCGGTAAAAGACGTGGTTGCTACGACGCTCGGCACCCACAGCGCAGTAACCGGCTGCCGTAAGTACGTCGAACGGCAAACAACCTTTCGTACGGAGCGGCCGTGCCGGAACGAATGGGGTGAGCTTATGCCCGGCCTGTGGGCGGCCGAAACCGTTATGGCCGGCGGACGTATGCTGCTGGTACTTGATGCCATGCACGATGACCCCAGGCGCCGTAAAAGCCCTGATGCCCCATTTGGCGTTGGCGCGCATGCCTGTGCGGGTGAGGGGGTGACGTACCGCTATATTACGACGGCACTCCAAGCTCTTACACAGGCGCTGCCCGCTGCCCGCCTTGATACGTTGCGGCTGCCGGCTAAAGCGCATCATGTGACCTTCAGCAGCTACGACAGTTTGCTGGTAGTAGCCGCCAAAGCATAGGTGCTATGATGGCCAGTATGAATACGCGCACAATGACTAAGCAGGCAAAAGAAGTACTGAAACTCAACGACATGGGCGGTAAGACGAGGCCGACCGCCAAGCTGTATCCTCACCAATGGCTCTGGGATAGCGCCTTTATTGCAATAGGTTTGCGTCATATTGATGTACAGCGTGCCCAGGAGGAAATCCGTACCCTTTTGAAGGGTCAGTGGAAGAACGGCATGATACCATATATCATTTTCGGCACAGCAACTGAGTATCATGCTGGCCCGAATTTTTGGCAGTCAGAGGTAAGCCCGAATTGCCCCGATGATGTGAAGAGCACCGGTGGCACCCAGCCCCCGATGATTGCCGAGGCGGTGGTGCGCATTGGCCAGTCGCTCTCCAAGGCTGAACGCCTGGCTTGGTATAAAGAGGTATATCCTGCTTTGGCGGCCTACCATGAATGGTTGTACCGCGACCGTGACCCCGAAGGCACAGGGCTCGTGGTACTGTTCCATTCCTGGGAATCAGGGCTGGACAATAATCCACCCTGGATGGAGATGGTGCACAAATATGCCTTCACGCCCAAGCTGCGCCTGATTGACAGTAGTCCGGCGCTGGCAAAATTCCTGGAACGGTTCCGCAAGGATACGAGTATCGTGCCGGCATCTGAACGGATGTCCACGCTGGAGCTCATGGCTTTCTATGACCTGGCAAAGCGTATGCGCGCGCTCAAATATGACGACGCCGAGTTGTACAAAAAGAGCAAGCTGCTGATTCAAGACATCGGTATGAACAGTATCCTTGTTCGTGCCACGCAGCACCTTGGTGCTATCGCCAAAGATATTGGCGAACCGCTGCAACCGCTCACGCAAAAAGCCTACGACCGTGGCGTCACAGTACTTGATGCGTTATGGGACGAAGATACAGGTTTTTATTACAGTAAAGACTTGCGGAGCGGGGAATTAATCCGCTTTATGAACCATGCAGGATTTATGCCGTTGTATGCTGGCAAGCTGGCCAAGAAGCGTACTGCTCGCTTGCTGACGCACCTGCACGACCCGGCGTCGTTCGGCACTGCATATCCCGTACCCAGCACCCCCCTTAACTCACCGTACTTCAAGCAGCACTGTTACTGGCAAGGGCCGGCATGGATCAACACAAACTGGCTGATACTAACTGGTTTGCGGACGAATGGCCAATCGCAGGAAGCCGAAACAATCAAGCAAAAGACGCTTGAAATGATAAGCGAGGGCGGTATGCACGAATACTTCTCGCCACTGGATGGCTCACCGGCAGGTGCCCCGAACTTTTCGTGGACAGCCTCGCTGATGCTCGAACTGCTGAACGAAGAGTAGTCCATAATGGCTGGACGTGATATGCTTGCTTAATACAAGTAATAATTGTAAGGAGCCAGCATGGCCAAAACTGCTATTTCTGATGCCCCTGACCAGTCAACGCTGCGCCGTAATATGCGCGTGTTTCACCACCTGCTGGGGAATACCCTCCTGGCGTCGGTTATTAACTTTACGATGTGGTTTGCCATTACGTTCTTTGTCTACCTAGAGACACGCTCGGTGGCAGCAACCGGTATTATCGCTGGTATCTACGCGGTGCTGACCGCTTTTTCAGGCATATGGTTCGGTAGCCTGGTAGACCACCACAAAAAGAAGCACGTCATGCTGGCCTCAAGCTTAGCGTCGTTGGCTTTCTACGTTATCGCTTTTGTCCTGTATCAGGTGGCTGCGCCCGGTGCCTTCAAAGATGCCACGGGCATCACGCTATGGACATTCATTGTGACAGTCATGCTGGGTGTCATTGTGGGCAACATCCGCACCATCGCGCTTATGACCGCAGTTACGATGCTGGTGCCAGAAGACCGCCGCGACAAAGCGAACGGACTGGTGGGCACGGTTTCCGGCGTGTCATTCCTGGTGACATCGGTCATTAGTGGGTTGTTAGTCGGTTTGTCGGGTATGTTTCACGCCTTACTGCTGGCGATTGTACTGACAGTCGGCATACTGGTGCATTTATACTGGCTGCATATTCCAGAACGTGGTGTCGCGCATGTAGCGGAAGGCGCCGAACCGCAGCCGCACACCGTTGACCTGAAGGGCACGCTCAAGGTTGTGCTGGCCATTCCTGGCTTGCTGGCACTGATCCTATTCACTACCTTTAACAACTTTCTTGGTGGTGTGTTCATGGCACTGATGGACGCCTTCGGTCTGTCATTGGTGTCGGTTGAGACATGGGGATTATTGTGGGGTGTGCTGAGCCTGGGCTTCATTGTTGGTGGTGCTATCGTTGCCAAAAAGGGGCTAGGCAAGAATCCGTTGCGTACGCTGTTCCTGGCCAACGTGGTAGCTTGGGCCATTTGCTCAGTATTCACTTTGCGCTCATCGATCGTCTTGCTGGGTATTGGTATGTTTATCTGGCTCTGCCTCAGCCCGGCTATGGAAGCAGCCGAGCAGACCATTCTGCAGAAGGTTGTACCGGCTGAGCGCCAGGGCCGGGTATTCGGCTTTGCGCAAAGTATTGAGCAAGCGGCCTCACCGGTGACGGCTTTTCTGATTGGCCCACTGACACAGTTTATTTTTATTCCATTTATGACCACCGGGGCCGGCGCCGACCATATTGGTAGCTGGTTCGGCACGGGGGCGGACCGTGGCATGGCATTGGTATTCACAATTACCGGTCTTATCGGTTTGCTTATTACGCTCTTGGCTATGGGCAGCAAGTATTACCGCATGCTTTCAGCCCGTTACGCCGAAGCCTAGGCTGCAGGTAGCAGTAAAAACTACTATGGTTCCCCAGTAGACAGTGGCAATCATGAGCGTTATAGTCGAAGGGAAGAAAGAAGGGGAACAGACTATGAACGTAGCACTTGTCGGCACAGGATATATCGCTGGCCGCCACGCTGCCGCTTTGTCGGCAATGGATGATGTAACGATTGTTGGCCATGTGGATGTGTCGGCCGAAGGGGCCCAAAAGGCTGCCGATCAATGGGGCGGACGGGCTTATACGGCCCTTGATGACTTGCTTGCTCATGAGCAATGTGATGCTGTCTGGTTGTGTGTGCCGCCGTTCGCTCATGGTGACTTGGAGCGTACCTTGCTGCAGCACGGTATTCCTATGTATATCGAAAAACCGGTAGGTGTCGATGTCGCTCAGCCAGAAGCACTGGCTGCCGAGATTGCTGACAAAGCAGCTATCGTGAACGTCGGGTACTACTGGCGATGCATGGAAATAATGCCCAAGCTGCAGCAGATGCTGGCCGATACGCCACCGCGTATGGTGCGCCTGGCTTATCATGGTCCTACCGCTCCAGCACCCTGGTGGCAGATACAAGCTAAGGGTGGCGGTCAGGTCGTAGAGCAGGCAACGCATTTAGTGGATACTGCCCGCTTTTTGCTGGGAGAAGGTGTGGTTTTGAGCGCAAATGCAGCGCACCATGACCGCCCGGCCTACCCCAATATGGATATTGCCACCGCTACCACAGCACTGTTGGAGTTCGAGGGCGGACTGCCCGGTGCCTTTACGGCAACATGCGTGCTGGACTCGTTCGTAGATACGACCATCGAGTTCTTTTGTGATGGGCGCAAAATCACCCTCAGCCTCAAGGAACTGCATATCGACACTGCCGAAGGCCGTACGACTGAGCAGACCGGTGAAGATCCGCTGATACTGGCCGACAGGGCGTTCATTGCTGCCGTTACCAACGACGACCGCAGCTTACTGCCATGTCCCTATGACGCGGCGCTGGCTACCCAAAAACTTTGTTACGACATTCAGGCAAAAGCCGTTTAATAATCCAGGAGTATTCATGAGTGCATCAGACACCATACCTGCAACCATAACTCACCTCGTTATCGACAGTATCGGCACGATGGCGCTGTACGAAGAGCCTACCCGGCCGCTTGAAGCGGGTGAATTTTTTATCAAAACCCTGTTTAGTGGTATTTCGGCAGGTACCGAACTGACCTTTTTCATGGGTACCAACCCTAAGGCCAGTGAAGGCTTTGACCCACAGCGACGGGTGTTCCGTGGTGACTTGGAGCCGGATGCTATCGACATTTTCCCTAAATATGAAGGCTACATGGAAGTGGGTGAAGTCGTAGCCTCCCGCAATGACAAGTACCCCGTAGGTACAAAAGTGGCGGGGTTATACCATCACCGCAGCGGGCATATTGCCAATGATAGCGATAACCTGATTGCATTGCCTGAAGGCTTTGACCCTATATTGGGCATCTGGGTTTCCAAAATGGGCCCGATCAGTATGAACGGCGTCCTGTATGCCGCTGATGAGGTAAACCGCAAGCCGGTATCCACATTAGAAGGCAGCCTACAGGGCCAACGCGTTGTCGTGTTTGGCGCTGGTATGATTGGCCTGCTGTGCGGTGTATTTGCCAAGTGGGCAGGTGCTGAGGACGTGGTGATTGTCGATGGTATCGAGGAGCGATTGGCAATTGCTGCAAAGCTCGGCCTCACGCCACACACCGCAAAGCCAGGTATGTCGATTGAACTGAAAGACCGCTGGATGCGTGACGACGCCCGGGATACTGGCGCGGACATCGCCTTTCAGTGTACCGGTTCTGATTACCTGCTGGCTGAGGCCTTCCGTACCTTGCGCGAGCAGGGAACGGTAATCGATCTGGGCTTTTATCAGCAGGGCGCTAACCAGGTGTTTCTGGGTAAAGAGTTTCACCATAACTGCCTGCGCCACGTATGTGCCCAAATTGGGACGATGCCACGTGCACAGCAAGCCGAATGGAACCGCCGCCGCCTCTCCGAAGAGACGATTAGCTTTTTGCAACAACATGGTGCTACCCTGAAAGAACATCTTATTACGCACATCGTGCCGTTTGTGGATGCCCAAGAGGCTTTTGAGCGGCTAGCAGCACGCGACAACACTATGCTGCAAGTAGTGCTTGACCCCTGGGCAAAAGGAGGGAATTAAGCATGAAACAATCAACTGTACAGCTACGCACTAATGATGACCTGTTGGATGTGGTTGACGCGCAGGGCACTAGCTTGCTCGAGGGGTGCTTCGGCGGCTTGCAGTTGAGTAGTGGGGTTGCGCTCTCCATGGAATTTATGCCACGCGTATGCCAGGTTGCAGATGAGGCCGTAACAATTATTGCTGGCGGCGATGAAATATTGCCCCGCCTCATCTTGCACGCCAGGCAAATACGGCCAGGTATGGTTGAGGCGACACTGGCTGTGGAGAATACGACGCAGACCCCCTTGCGCGTAGAGCGGCTCGATGTTTTGGCGAGCAAAAAGGGCTATCGCCAGATACCCACTGACAAGCTCTTCCTCTATAGCAATGGCTGGCAGACATTCAGCCCTGCCGCGCTGCGTGTACCGTTTGATACGGTGGACCCCTGGTTGCAGCCGCCGCTGTTTACGCCGCTGCCGACCTCATCGCTCGACACTGGACGGCACCTGTCGTGGGTGACGCTGCTGCAGGCGGATGATACACCTTCGTTACTGGCTGGCTTCGCCAGTGCCCGGGATTATTTGGGTATGCTGCACGTGCAGCGGAGCAGTCAAGGGCATCAGCTGACCGCTTCGAATTATGTCGAAGGCCTTACGGTTGAGCCGGGCGCGACGCTCCAGAGTGAGCCGCTTGTACTTATGTGGGGAGTGGCCGACCATGAGTTGCTTGACGCCTACGGCGCACACGTAGGCCAGGTAATGCAGGCCCGAATACCTGAGCGGCCGCCTACTGGCTGGAGTAACTGGCTCTATTATTTCGCGACGGCAAGCGAACAAGATATCCTGGAAAACACAGCAATCATACAAGAAAAAGACCTGCCGCTGGAATACATACAGGTTGACGATTGTTATCAGACGCTTTTTGGCGACTGGCTGTCAATCAACGACAAATTTCCGAATGGTATGCGTAGCGTAGCGGATGCTATCAAGGCTGCTGGCCGGAAGCCTGGCATATGGTTGTCACCGTTTATGGCTGATGCGCGGTCACGGGTGGTTGCTGAGCACCCGGAGTGGTTTCTGCATGATGCGTCCGGCCACCTTATTGATGTGAACAGGTTTGGTGATACGTATTGGGCAGCGCCGAATTATGGTTTGGATGTGACGCACCCGGAGGCTATGGCCTGGCTGCGCACTGTGCTCACTACGCTATGTGAGGAGTGGGGATACGAATATATTAAAACGGACTTTCTGTATGCCGGAGCTATCCAGGCTGTTCGCTATGACGCTGCGTGTACGAGTGTCCAAGCCTACCGTAAAGGCCTGGCCGCTATTCGTGAAATCGCCGGCGACCGGATCGTGCTCGGCTGTGGCGCCCCGTTCCTGTGTTCGGTAGGGCTGGTCGATACCATGCGTATCGGTCCGGACCTCAGCTGGGAGGCTGACTTGCCGGGCGCGATACAGCCTAAAAAATATGCCTTGCCGTTTAGCCGGGTGCCGCTCATGTCAATGCTCGGCCACCAGTGGATGAACCGGAACCTCTGGATAAATGACGCTGATTACGTGCGTGTACGACAGCAGAAGATTAATCTTGATTGGCCGCAAACTCGCGCGCTGACTGCGCTCATCGCTTTAGGCGGTGGCTCAATGTATGACTCAGATAAGCTGGCGGACTTAGAGCCCGAGGGCTACGAGCTATTAAACCGGCTTGTGCCGGTAGCGAATGTGCGCGTTCGACCCGTAGGCGAACGTCAGAACAAGCCTTCACGGCTGCTGGCTGCTGTAGACCGCCTGGACGGCTCTTGGTATATTGGTTCCCAATTTAACTGGAGCGAGGCTATACTGCAGGGCGCATTTGAGCCGCAGGCATGGGAGTTGCCAGCTGGTGAGTATCATGTGTACGACCTGCTACATGAACGGTATGTAGGCTTGCATGCATCATATGAGCTGGGTGAACTGGCCCAGTATAATGCGCACCTATTCAGTGCTTGCTTGACTACTGACCGCCCGCAAGTTATCGCCACGAAGGGCCACCTGCTTGGTCCGGCTGGTGACGTAGCGGCAGTAAGCTGGGAAAACAACGAATTACATGTGGAGCTGACAGCGGGACGCCGTACGCAGACTGTCGTGTACGTACATGTACCAGAGGGCTATACAGTCACCGGCCTTGAGGGCGGCACTAAGCAAGTGCTTGCTGACGATATTGTGGCAATTGCCGTTACCGGCACGCAGTGCGCGCTGCAGTTCGCCTAAATCGAACCCTTTTGTCAGAAATTGCATACCAGGCACAGTAGCTAAAGCTGGTATAGTGCCTATAAGCGTATGGAACCAAGCAAAGGCCACCAGGCCTTTGCTTTTAATGCGGAGCAAGAAAGGTATACCCAATGACCGTGATAACCGACATCGCAAACCTGATTAGCGACTTCTTTATGCGGACCTCAACCAATGCCCGCGTTATGCAGGTCATCATTATTTTTGCCCTGGCACTGCTGCTGCTTTTTGTATTTGACCGTATTATCGAGCGTCTGACGCCAAAGGTTGCCAAGCGCGCCGATACTATTACTACCAGTGATAACGTGTTGCGTATCAGGCGCCTTGAAACGTTTGTGGGTGTGGGTATCACCATCGTGCGTGCGCTGGTTGTGGTGGGTGCTATCTTTACGGTATGGCATGTATCCAACCCCGGCACGCAACCTATTGCCTTGATTGGTGTCGGTACGGTGGTTATCGTGCTGTGTAGTGCAACATTGGTGCCGTTTCTGCGTGATATCACTTATGGCTTTATTATGATTGTTGAAAAGTGGTATGGCGTGGGCGACCATGTGGTTGCCGAACCATTTATGGGCAGCGGCGGCGTCGTCGAGAAAGTGACCTTGCGCTCGACCAAGCTACGTAGTGTCAACGGTGAGGCTATTTGGTTGCACCACCAGCACATTATGGGCGTACGCGTCACGTCAGCCGCCTCACACCCGCTGATTATGGAAACCTTCGTAAATGATCCTAAGCTGGGCCGTAAAGTCGTGGAAGATGCTTTTAAGATTATCCCCAATAGCTCAACGACAGTGCCGCAACCACTGACGATATCAGAAGTCAAAAAGATTGATGAGAACATCTGGCGCATCACTGCCGTCTGTGCGGTCACGCCGTTCCGCGAGTGGGTGATTGACGACTTTGCTATCAAAGTGATTAAGAAAACCGATAAGCTGACGGGGCAGGATCCGGTCATTGTGCACGGACCCATCGTCTACTACGCCGATGCCACTGCCGAAAAGCGCTACCGCCGGTCGGTTACCGTCCGTCACCGCGACCGCATCGGGACCACTAAAAAGCCGCGTATTAGCGATAAGCCCCAGGTGTAGTGCCCGTGGCTTGCGCTTTACCAGCCGCCGCCACCGCCACCGCCGCCCCCACCGCCAGAGGAGCCACCACCACTGCTGCTACCTGATGATGCACTGGTTGGATCGGCATAGGATGCGGCGGTGTGCATGCCACTTACCGCCGCACTAAAGACGGCGGCGTTGTAGACCCCGGAATGTGTCGTCATCCAAGTGGGTGATTCCTGGAGCGACTCGTAGTACTGTCCGAGCTGCTTATTCCAATCCTTCTCTTTGCCTATCACGATGGCGTAGGGCAGCAGACGTTCATACAACTTTACCACCTGGCGTTTGTCGTTCGTGTCTATTGGCGCCGGCAATTTGGCAGCGCCTTCAGGGCTTTGGAGCATACGTAAACGGTCGGTCTCGGCCATGCTGATGTACAGTTCAAGCCCTTTAAGGTAGCGGGACAGGGCCAGGCCTTTGTCGGTTAGTGGCTTCAGGCTATAAGCGGCTATAATCGCAACGATCGCTGCCACCGCCAGGCCGGGGGATAGGGTCAGGACGGCTGCAATCGAGCACGCCAGCGCCGCACGCTTAAACCAGGCGGAGGCCACAGGTACGGGTGCACGGAGCCCGTATGCTCCAGCGATGTCCTTAGCCAATTTGCCGGGATTATCGGTCAGCTTACGTGCGACGGCTGTATTGCGCTTGAGGCTTTCCATATTTAAACGGGCGCCAACAACCGGATTCCCAAAGATATCTTGCAGTACTTCCCGCTCTTCGGATTTGAGCGATTGGATGTCTTTGATAATTTCCAGCTCATAGTTGGCTTGCCGGAACAGGCTTTTCTCGCGGGTTTGATAGATTTTCAGATAATGGCGGACTGCCAAGTCAATCAGCTGGGCACTGAACAGTGTTCCAGATTTTTTGGCAATGGTGCCGGCAGTAGACACGCTGGTGTCGGGCGGTGGGAGGTACTCCGGCGGGATAGCGCCAAGTTCATCGGTTCGATCGGACTGCCGGGTATAGCGGACTATGAACCAAATTACCAGACCGAGGGCAATAGCCGAAGTCACTGCCAAGGATAGTTGCCACAGAGCGAGGAGCCGCTG
>DASPHS010000104.1:0-25182 GCA_035629475.1 Saccharimonadales bacterium (SeqCode) | reverse complement strand
GGGTGGTACATGCCGTTGAGGGTTACGAGCGTTATAGGACCCGCGGTTGCGCGGGTTGGGTAGAAAGTCATTAACCATAACCTTTATTGTAGCATTGGGCGCCTGCATTGTCGGCACATCTTGGGTGTAAAACTGTGGTTCGCACTCACCGTACTTTAGTACGGCTCGCTTACGATCCTCGTTTTCCATCCCAAGCTGCGCTCGCCTATGCAGCCACCTAGCGCGGTGTACATAGCTTTAGCTAGTCGCACTCCCTCTATGAACTGCTTGCGCCTACAATATGTTCAGCATTTGGTTGAGGCGGCGTTCGACGGTTTCGCGGCCAAGGACTGCTAGCGTTTCAGCCAGACCAGGGCTGGCTGAAGCTTGGGTAGTAGCAATGCGGATCAGGCTGAATAGCACACCTGGCTTTTGACCGGTCGTTTCCAGTAAGTTGTTCAGGCGCTCAGTAAGGTCCGCGCTGCTAAAGTCGCTCTCCAGGATGCTGTCAGCTGCTTGCTGTAAGAGTGCTTTCAGTTGGCCCTCCTCCAGTTTTTTCAGCTGCTTGTTGGCTGTCCATAGTTCGGCGTTCACTGGCAAGTCAGTAAAGAAGAATATGCTCAGCTCGGGGAGTTCCTTGAAGAACTTCAGGCGCTCTTGCACCAGGGCTAATACAGCCTTTTTGTAGTCATCGTCATAGCCAGCAGACTCGGTTGGCCAGAAACCCGTCGTCGCGGTATATAGGTCTTCAAGCGACATATTGCGAATAAAGTGGCCGTTCATCCAGGTGAGGCGCTGCTCATCAAACCGGGCGCCGCTGTGCTGTACGCGGTCCAGGCTGAACTTTGCGATCAGCTCCTCACGGCTGAATATTTCCTGCTCGGTGCCATCATTCCAGCCCATAGTGGCAATAAAGCTCACCAGTGTCTCAGGCAAAAAGCCGTCGCGAATATAATCCAGGACGTCTTTGGCGCCGTCACGCTTGGAGAGCTTCTTGTTGCCGTCTGGCCCTAGAATATGTGGCATAGTGGCAATCAGCGGACGTTCGATGCCCAGTGCTTCGTACAAGTTGAGATAATTCGGGACGCTGGCAATAAATTCCTGGCCACGGATGATGTGGCTTATCTGCATTTCGTAGTCATCAATGATGTGGGCGAAGTTGTATGTCGGGTAGCCATCAGACTTAATAAGTACGATGTCATCGACAACCTCTGGCCCGGTACTGATGTCACCCATGACTTCATCGTGCCAGGTGTATGCTTTTGGCTCAGACTTGAAACGTAACGGCCGAGTGCCGTCCCAGGCGGGTGGGTTTTCCGGGCGATGATTGCGGTATAGGAATGGTAGCTTTTGCTTTTGGGCCTGCTCGCGGAATGCTTGTACTTCTTCCGGGGTATATGGGTCGGCGTATGCCCTCCCGCTTGCTACCAGTTTGTCAGCCCAGGCTTTGTAGCTGGCCAGACGCTCACTTTGCACGTACGGCGCATAGGGCCCACCGATGTCAGGGCCTTCATCGTACTCCAGGCCGAGTGCCCGCAAGCTATCCATTAAGTGTTCGCGTGCGCCCTGCACTTCCCGCTTCTTGTCGGTGTCCTCAAAACGCAGTACAAACTGCCCTTGCTTCTGATGGGCGAGAAGCCATGCAAACAAAGCGGTACGGATACCGCCGACGTGTAAATAGCCGGTTGGGCTGGGGGCGAAGCGTGTGCGAACTGTCATGCGGGTAGTATAACAGATGAGCGTATCTGGTACCTACATGCTGGTAGCGAGTGAAACCAGGTCGTCAGCAGTAAGCGCGGCACTACCATTGATTTCGTAACGGACGCCACCATTGACCCAGGCAGCACGTGTGTCATCGTACAAGTAAATGATGCGACCTTGACTTTGGACGGTCTGGGCGGGTGCACCGTGGTTCTCGGTGTAGTAGTCCAGGAGTGTCTGACTATTCCAGTTGGATGCGACCTGTGTGATCTGATAGCTGCTGTCGCCGGAACGGAAGCTGAGCACGGCCTTGCCGTCATTGTGCTCAATGCCGCCGCTCATAGCATAGCCAGTGGGCTGGTATGAGGGCTTTTGAATAGAAAAGCCAGCCTGCATGGAGGCTACACGGAGTTCAATTGCCGGGGCGTTAAGATACGTGATAAAGCCACCAATGACTACAAAGGCGCCAATGCCAGCGAGTACGCTGACTAATTTACGGTTCCGGTTGCTCTTGCGTGAAGATGCTCGGACAGTGGGCTGCTTGTGGCTGGTTGCCCGTGCTAATGCTGCCTCAAAGATATCAGTAGATGCCGGGTTGGGCGCTGGTGCTGCCGCTTCTGGTGTAAGTACGCTAAAAGCCGTAGGAGCACTGGGACGCTGCACATCAGCGTGCACGCGAGTATGAGGCGCAGCTGGTTGTATGTGGGGTTGCTTAACGGCATGATGGAACCGCTTTACGTGGTGGCTCTTGGCAATATGCTGCGCGTGCGCTAAACGGATAGGGTCAACTTGGGTTACTGACAGCTTTTTCTCGAGTTGTTTGGCAATGTCTGATACGGGCTTGGCTGCCAATTCGCTTGGTGCTGACTTCTTGATTGCTGGCTTGCGTGCAATGACGGGCTTGGCTACGACATGGCGCATAAGCGTTTTGGAGCGTTCAGTGCTGTGCGGCTTGATGTGCTGAATCGCGGGCCGTGCAACGTCAAATTTTTTGCCCGTTTTTGCCAGTGGTTTGCTGTGTGCTGGCTTGGCTGCGCCTGCTACGCGTACTGCTTGCTTGGGGGCGGCATGCATAGCTGCAGCGTTGGGTTGCCCGCTGCGAACAATGCCATCAATAGCCCGGCCTGCACGGGCATGCGCGGCTTGGCGTTTTTCCGGTGTCGCCTTGATACGGCTTTGGCTAAGCATAGCGCCGGTAATGGCATCATATTGCTTGCCGTTTAGCTCGATGATGTTATTTTGGCCCACTGTTCGTTGTACCCTCGTGTGTTGTGTGTTTCTGCAAACTGCTGGCGTTAAGCGTAAGTTATATGTATCTTAACCCCGAACCGTAGCGACTGCAATAGAAAAGGTATAAAAGATTTACCCAAGTAGCCTATAATAATGGTTGATTATGGAATTTCTTGACCCCAAAAAACAAAAAGAACACTTGGTGCGGCTTATCATTGGCTACATATTGGTCGGTGCCGCACTCATCCTTACAACCATCATTCTGCTCTATCAGGCGCAGGGATTTGGCTACAAAAACGGTGAGGTTATACAGAGCGGCCTTATCTTTGTATCGTCCCGCCCTGAAGGCGCTGCAGTATATGTGAATGGCAAGCTGCGTGAGGAAAAGACCAACGCCCGGCTGTTGATGCCTGCTGGCCAGTACACCTTTGAGCTACGCCGTGATGACTATCGCCCATGGAAGCGGGCGATCAACCTGGAGGGTGGCGCGCTCGTACGTTTTGACTACCCTGTCCTGTTCCCTACCAAGCTGACTTCGACCACCGTGCAGCGCTATGATGTGCAGCCGCCACTTGCCACGCAGTCTCTGGACCGCCGTTGGGTCCTGGTACAGAACCCGAACGCGCTCGCTTCATTTGACATGTACGATACCAAGAACCCGGAGACCGCCGCTGTGCAGACGACCGTACCTGAGCAGCTACTCACTATTAAAGACGGTTTGCAGCGCTGGCGCTTAGTGCAGTGGGCAGATAACAACCGGCATGTCCTGCTGCAACACACCAGTGAAAAGGATGGCAAAACGCGCAGCGAGTATATTCTCGTTGACCGCCAGAAGCCAGACGAGTCAGTCAACTTGACGTCGACGCTCGGTGACCAGACCAGTCAAATCAGTTTAGTGGACCTGAACTTTGATGAGTATTATCTTTTTAACGCAGCCGAACAAACGGTGTCTACGGCAACGCTCGATCAACCTACCCCCAAGCCCTACCTGGAGAATATTCTCGGATTCAAATCCCATGGCGATGATGTAATGTTATATGCCACCGACCAAGGCGCTACAGATGGCAAGGTGGCAATCAAGCTGCGTGAAAATGATAAGACATACGCCATTCGCCAAGTGGCCCCGAGCGACAAATATATGCTGGACATAGCCCGTTACGATGGCGACTGGTATGCCGTGGCTGGCAGCCCGGCTGAGGCACGGACGTACGTGTATAAGAACCCAGCAGCGGCCCTCGAAGAAAAATCTGACGCGCCCCTGGTTCCAGTTCAAGTGTTGAAGACTGCAGGCACACAGTATGTATCATTCTCTGATAACGCCCGTTTCATTATGGCGCAAGGTGGCCAGCAAATCGCCACTTACGATGCCGAAACCGACCGTGGCTATGCTTTCCAGCTGGAGGCGCCTATTGATAGCCCCCAGGAGCATGTGAGCTGGATGGATGCCCACCGCATGATGGCCGTGGTAAACGGTAAGGTACAGGTATTCGAATTTGATAATGCCAATGACGAAACGTTGGTTGCTGCCAGCCCTGCGTACACACCATTCTTCGATAATAAGTACGAGTTTATGTATACGCTTGCCCCACAGACGACGAAGGCCGTTAACGGTACTGAGAAGACGCAGTATGTGTTGACGAGTACATCGCTCCGCTCTCCCGCTGATCAGTAAGTCCTGTTGTACGCTACGTATCAAAAAGAGCACCCGCCAGTGGCGGGTGCTCAGTCACTTATCCGTCATCCCCTATTCGATACGGGACCCAGTAAAAGCCCATAGCTTTAGCTATTCGTATCCCCTCTATGACCAACGTAGAGTCGAGGTGTTGATGCTACGTATTAGAAGATTGAGTTCCACATGCGTGACCAGAGTGTCGGGCCTTCGCTGGGTAGTTCGACGGGAGTATCATCGGCGGGTGTCGGTGGAGTGACGGCGGCGGTTGCTGCGGCGGGATCGGGGCTGATTTGCTCGCCCCAAACGACAAGGCGGTTAGTAGAGGTGCCGGGCGGATCGCAGGTAATAAGCGCTGCGGTAACGGGCTTGCCTTCTACCGGATTCAGGACCGAAACTTCGCTCGGCGCTACGACCTTCTTAGCAAACACTCGGTAAGAGTATACTTTTTGGTCATAGGTGAGATAGAACACGTCGCCGGGCTCAAGCTGGCGCAGGAGGGCGAAGGCAAACTTATATTTGCCTTTATTGAAGATATTATTGCTGGAATGGCCAAAAATAGCCGCATTGCCCTGCTGGCCCGGGACTACAGTGGTCGGATAGTGTACGACGCCCCGCTCCAGTCCTTCCTGAATGTCGGCCTCAGCCATGGAGGTTACGTCGTATACCACGGGAATTTGCACGTTAATCTTAGGAATAATAACCTCAGGGACGGCGCTGGGTGCGACGCTATCAGAATCAACGATGATTGGTGTGGCGCTCACAGTGCGGCTCGGCTGAATGAAGGGTGCAATGATCATTTCGTTAAAGAAGCTAAAGAAGAACACGAGCAGCACTACGCCACCAGTTACTAGCCCAAAGGCCAATGACTGGAAATGTGCCTTGGCTTTAGCTTTTGTCTTTTCGCTGGCCCGGACATGCTTGAGGATGTCTTTTTTGACGCCTTTTGCGGAACGCCGGTCGCGCTTGCGGGCCGTCGTAGTTTCGCCAGCTATTGCTGCCTGGTGTGTCATGGTGGTGGCTGGCGCACTGTCGGCCTCGACAGTTTGCTTGGGCATTCGCGGCAGCTGTGGCATGTGAGGCATGGTGACAGGCTGCGGGGCCTGGGCTGCTTGCTGGGTGGCATATTGGGTGTAGGCTGATGGCTGCCGGTTGTTCGCAGCATAAAACTCTTGCCAGACGACGTGCTTCTCGTCATCGGGCAACGTCACATAGTAGTTGTGCCAGGCGGTTTGTATTTGGGCTAGTGATTTACCCGAAGTACTCAGTTCATGCATGAACTGCTGATGCCGGGAGCGCAAAGGGGCCTCCGGCGCATAGGTTTGCGTAATCTCTTCGGTGGCGCTGGGCTCTTGTGAATAGATGGCTTCTACTTTGCGGCGGATGAGGTCTACGGCTGGCTCTGCAGGTGTGTCGTCGGCTGCCTGATTGTTGTGCGGATGGTTGGCGGGTGCCGCTGCGACCATAGCGGGAGCAAAAAGATCTTTAGAAATTGGCTGGATTTTGCGGGCATGACGGTGCTTGAGCAGGTAGTTTTCATCCTGCTTCGGGGCGTTTTGTGGGTTGTCGTCTTGGGGGAATAAAGGCTGTATCACAATACTATTGCTGTTTATGCTCGCTTTCTCCCTATAATTATAGTACAATTTACCTTCGTAAGCCTACCAAAGTTACATCCGAATGGGCGGGTGGCGGAATTGGTAGACGCGCTGGACTCAAAATCCTGTGAGCTTTCGCTCGTGAGGGTTCGATTCCCTCCTCGCCCACCAAAGAAATGACCCCTTGTCGTAAGATAAGGGGTCATTTCTTTGGTGGCATATGTCGCGGGAGTCGAACCCTCACGAGGCGCCGTGCTTTAGCTCGGCGTACGTGGGGTTCGCTAGCAAGGAGCTCACGCAGGTGCTTGCACCGAGTAAGTGACGCAGCTATATCGCCTCCAGGCGAGCTTCCCTCCCTTTCCTGATTTATTCCGGATTCCAAAGGAAGATTAATCGATTGGATTCCTGAACAAGTCAGGAATGACGTTGCATGATATGGGATTTGGGTAAATGACAAGAGGGAGTAATAAAGAAAGCGTGGAACGCGGGACGGGGCTGGTGCGAGCGGAGCTCGATGAGTTCGCTCGCACCAGCAGCCGGTCGTCCCTCGACGCTTACTTGTTCGTCACGTACACGTTCACCTTCTGGGCGTCGACACAGCTACCGTTGCCGAAGATGGCTTCACGGGTGTAGACGTGCGATCCATCTCTGGTGCCCTCCAGTCCTTTCAGGCGCTGCTCACAGCTCGGGGAGGCCAGCACGAAGTGCACGACGGTCAGCTTGTCCAGGTCACCCGGGTCGCCGATGTTGGGCTCGTTGAAGATGTGGTTGCCGCTGCTGGTGATGATCGGGCCGAAGGTGTTGCTGTCTTCCACGGTCGCCAGGTAGTAGCGGTTGTCGTCGCTGTCTTCGTCGAACGCGTACACGGTGTAGCCGGACGGCAGGCAGGTCTTCACGGTGAACGTGGGACCGATCTGGCCGTTGACGTACGGGTCAGCCACCTTGACATCCAGCGTGGGCTTCTGACCGCACTTGATGTTCTTGCCGGTGGGCGACGCCGCCTGGCCTGGGGCCGGTTCAGCACTCTCGCTGTCGAGCAGGCTGTCCGGAATGGGCCGCGAGTCATCGGCGATCTGCGTGCTGCTGGTGCTGTTGGTGTCGGAGCCGAAGCCGAGCATGTCGCGCAGAGCGGGACCGAACAGTACAGCTACGATCAGCAGGAACGTGCAGGTGACGGCAATGGCGGCCAGCGTGCGCCGGCGGATGCCGCGGGGCTGCTCCTCGACGGGATTGGTGCCGGTGACCGTCAGGTCATTGCCGGGTTGGTTGTCCATGTCGGACATGTGTCTCACTTCCCTCTTGTCGGGTGGTTTTCAAAGGCAATGCCAGTGAATCGTGTATTTAACAATAAAAATACTAATAAGTAAATATTCCACGCCAGGGATAGCCTGCTATTTCTTAGGGGTTGTAGCAACTGAGTAAACGGCTGCGGTAAGCCCTTCAAAGGACTTCTGCCGGTTTTGTATCCACCAGACCATGGAGTGCGTGGCGGTACGCAGGCGCCATACGGGCACATCTTCTGGCAGGCGCATAGTGCTTACTTCCCCGTTCACCGCTACAAAAATCTGATCAAGGTGTTTGACGATGATATTGGTGGCGTAGCGGGTCGTAAAGATGTTCAGCCAATCCAGTAACCGGAGTAGGTCCATACTGAACGTTAGGGGCTTTTCAAAATGCGCCGCGGTACCCAGACGCTGCAATTGAGCAAAACTGAGTACAAGGGTCGTATTTGGGCGCTCCAGGGCTGGCTGCGGCAAGGTAACGATGTAGTCCACGGCATCTTTCGTAAGCACTGCTGGTACTTCGCACTTTTGCAGGAATTTCTCTATCATCATGGCAGTTTCTGAGTTTCGCCCAAAGTCCCCAGCAAACAGTACGCCATCAGCCCACCGGCACCAGTCCAATAATTCGACGAGGGCACGCTGTGAAAAGCTGCCGCTCGGGGTACTCGCTGCAAATTCGCCGTTTTCTATTGAGGGCCCCACCACTTTTTGAATGGCATTCGGTAGTAGTACCCGGCTGACACCGATACCAGCTTTGATACTTTCGCTATAGGCTTCGGCAGGTGAAACAAAGCCGTGCAAATTGCCGCCGATAATCAACAGCTTGCCAGCTGTCTGCCGGTTTTCGGGGCGGCTCCACTCCAGCTGGGGGAAGAGCGGCTTGCCAGCCTGCTGCTTATGCCAAAACTCAGGGTTCATAGCTCTATTGTACGATGTTTAGCTGTGTATTAGCACTTGCAGTTACTAATTACTACAGTCCATCTTTCTGGTGTTTACGTTTAGCATCTATCCAGGCCTCCTGCCGGGCCGCACCCCGCTTGCCCTTAAAAGCTTTGGCTGGATATTTCTGGGCGGCCTTTTCCAGCTTGTGAGTAATGGCCTTGGCAATGTCGATATCGTTTTCCTGGGCGAATTGAAAGGCATAAATAAAGATATCAGCCAGCTCGTCAGCCAGTGCCTGCTTGTCGCCTACTGGCTTGTCTGACCACTGGTAGTGCTCGAGGAGTTCCGCGGATTCAAGGGCGATTGAGGTCGCAAGGTTTCGGGACGAGGCGCCTAGCCAGTCACGCTCCTCGAGGTGGTTCCATATCAGCAGACTGAGCGCATGCAGGCTGGTATCCTGCTGCTGAGGGCTGCTCATGAAGGGGCCACCTCACGTATATCCGAGCTTATGACGCTGCCATCTTTGTCATCGCCATCGAGAGTGATATCGGCCTGGAAGTGCTTGCCTGCCAGGACGAGTGGAACCCACAGGGGGTCGTCTGCCCACATCTTGTCGTAGGGTATATCAGTGACGTTAAACCACTGGGGCCGCATTTCCTCTGTTTCGGTAGGATCGCCTTCCCACTCGTTCGCTACAAATACATGGGCGTGGTGGCCGAATGAAGGATCGGTTGTCATCAGAAATTTGATGTCCCCCACAAACTGGGGGTTACGTGGCGTGACGCCAATCTCTTCCTGGCATTCACGAACGGCGGCCTGGGCAGCTGTTTCACCGGCATCAGCTTTTCCGCCGACCCCATTCCACTTACCGGCACCAAAGCCACGTTTTTTCATTGCCAATAAAATCTGGTTGTCTTTTAGTAGGAACAGGATGGTCACCACTTTCATATGTACTCCTTTTGTCTGTGCATGATAGCACGTGTTGGCTATGAAAACCGGTTGCTTATTCCCTGCTGCCTAATCCTTAAGGGTGATGCTTACTGGACAGTGGTCTGACCCCAGGACGTCAGCATGGATGTCGGCCGCAACAATTCTGTCCTTCAAGCTTTCAGAGACCAAAAAGTAGTCGATACGCCAGCCGACATTACGGGCGCGGGAATTCGCAAAGTGGCTCCACCATGTGTAGTAGCCGTTCCCTTCTTTAAACATCCGCAGCGTGTCCACGAAGCCAGCGTCTAAGAAGTTTTGGAAGCCTTGTCGTTCTTCGGTGGTGAAGCCTTTTTTGCCACGGTTTGGCTTGGGGTTGGCCAGGTCGTCTTCGGTGTGCGCCACATTCAGGTCACCACAGAATATGACTGGTTTTTTCTGTTCCAGGGCCTTGCAGTAGGCCAGAAACGCTGGATCCCAGCTGTTTTGGCGCAATGGAATACGCGAGAGGTCATCTTTGGCGTTGGGGGTATACACCGTCACTACATAGAAGTCTGCGTACTCGGCTGCAATCACGCGCCCTTCTTTGTTAGGGTCACCGTAGACGTCACCAGTAACTTTGTACTTTGTAATAATGTCTTCCGGGAGGCCGTTCAATACAGCCAGCGGCTTGGTTTTGGTGAAAATAGCTGTTCCGGAGTAGCCCTTTTTCTCGGCGGAGTTCCAGTATTCTTCGTAGCCCTCGACATCAATCTCGGCTTGGCCTTGCTGGGCTTTCGTTTCCTGTAGGCATAAAATGTCGGGCTGTTCCTTACTGATAAATGGCGTAAAGAGTTCTTTACGTTGTACGGCACGGATGCCGTTCACATTCCAGGAATAAATCTTGGTACTCATAGTGCTGTCTCCGTTCTACTAGTTTTCTTGTCATCCTGCATGTGGCGTTCCAGGTCTTCAATCCGGTCTTCCAGCCGTTCTATTTTATGTATGGATTGCTGGACGTAAGTAATAGCCTCGATAGCCCGCCGCAAGTCTTCGCGTGTTTGCCGATGGGAGGCATCCAGTGCTCGGAGTGCATCGGTCATTTCGCCCCGTGCCCGTAATAAATCCCCGGTATCGCCTTGTGCCCGATTATGCGAATCGGTCAGTACCCGCACGTGCTCATGAACTGTCCGATGATTTACGGTCAGTTCCTGCAAGCTGGCAAACAATTTCTGTTGAAAGTCTACGAGCGCTTGCAGCTCGGCTCGCGTGATAAATATGCGCTGGAGAGCTTCAAGCAGTTTGGGGTCATCATGTGCCGCAGGCATATCCGTATTCTAGCACTGTGGCTAGAGGAGGTGGCCTATTTTTTGGCGAATAGGGATATGCATTCCGTTTATAGTTTGATAGGCTAAGGGCGATGTATAAGCGTGTATTACTCAAGATCTCAGGTGAACAGCTCGGCGGTGATGAGCCAACAGGCGTCGATATCGCAATTGCCCATTATATTGCCGAGGAGTGCAAGAAGGTTACGCAAGCTGGTTGTCAGCTTGTTTTAATAGTGGGCGGCGGCAACATGGTGCGTGGTGCGGTGCTTGGTGCCGGCGAAAGCGGCATTAAACGGGTGACGGCCGACCAGATGGGCATGCTGTCCGGATTGATGAATGGCATGGCACTGACTGATATCTTTGAAAGCAAAGGTATCAAAACGCGCTGCATGAGTAACATTTACGCAACGCAGTTAGTCGAATCATACTCATTCCGTTTGGCTGAAAAACACCTGGAAGGCGGGCGTATCGTTATTATTGCCGGTGGCCTGGGGCGACCGTTCTTCACCCACGATACAGCGGCAGTAAATATGGGCCTGGAACTCGGCTGCGAACTGGTCATGAAGGCTACAAAAGTTGACGGTATCTACGATAAGGACCCCGCTAAATTCCCTGATGCTACTAAGATAGACCACCTGACCTATCAAGAGGCAGTCGGCAATGAGCATATCAAGGTTATGGACAAGGCGGCATTTGGATTAGCTATGGAGCAGAACATTCCCGTGCTGGTATTTGATGCCCTGCAAGAGGGTAATATCTTGCGCGCTATACAGGGCGAGCAGGTCGGTACGATCGTATCCTCAGCTGCCAACTAAACGTCGAGTGATTCGCCTGGCTGCAATGCTTTGAACTCGATATCCGCCTGTTGGCAGATATGATTGAGGCTGTCGTTGTACACGAGGTGGCCGGTTTCAGACAATAAGCCGTTGTGCGTTGGGAAGCACAGTTCTGGTGCGCCTTCGGATATAAAATCCATTGACTGCCCTACTGTTGCCCAAGGCGCGTTAGCGGGCACGGCCAGGATTTTTATAGGCTTGCCGGGCAGTGTGAATGAATCGCCGGGATAATAAAACTGCTCATTGATGAGTACGCCCGTATTGAGCGGCGTCGGCAGGCTGTCGTGGATGACCGTATGATCTTCGCCCACAAACTGCAGTGTAAAGGTTTCAATGGCAATATGGTCGCCGTCACTGACAACCTGTACATTGTCGTGTTTGTATTCGTCGGCTACGTCACGAGTTGTAAATATCAGAGCATCCGGATTTGCCTCTAAAATAGCGTCAAGGTGTTTTGGGGCGTAATGGTCACCGTGCACATGGGTGACTACGACGGCAACGATAGCATCCAGATTGCCAAATTCTTTGGTGAAAACGCCCGGGTCAATAACGACTTTGGCTCCATTGTCTTCCAGTACGAGGCATGCGTGTTCATATTTGGTCAGCTTCACGTGTTATTCTCCTTATCCATTGCCTGTTTCATTATTTCCTTACGGAGCCACATGCGTCCGGCAACCGCCAAATTACCCTCAAACTGCACGGCAAGCGTATGTGCCAGCCAGGCTTGCGTGTCTTTGTCGTCACACAGCAGGTAGCTACAGCCATCCTTGAGGCTTATGAGGTTCATGTACCACCGTGGGCGTACGGCTAGCGTTTCGCGAATGGCGGGGAGATGCCTGGCTACTACTTCTGAGGCGTCCCAAAGTGCCATTTGGCCAACGTGCACCTCTTCGGTCTGTAGGGGGTAGGTTATGCGCTTCAGGTCGTCGCGTATAGCCGCAGGAATATTTTGCACCATGGTTTGCTGGCAGTCTGTAAAATAGATTGCCGGCCAGTCGTCAGGCAGATCGGCGAGCGGGCTGAGTTGTTGATAGGCTTGGCGATCGCGGTCGGTCGTGATGACTGCACCAAAGTTCAGCGTATTATCCAAAATACCGCACATCAGGAGCCGTGCAGTGCGCTGTTCCATGTGCTCAAGCTGGCCAGCAGCTACCCATCGCTCAACAACCAGCGTACAGGCGGCACCTACAAAGGCAATCTGAGACTTGTCGCCGAGCTTGGCATCCCACATTGCTTTGAAATCCATGTGATGATCAATCACCTCGTTTATTTGGCTGTGCTTGACAATGCCGTCAAAAAACTGTGGCTCAGAGACATCCACCAGGGTGAACTGGTCGTGCAGCTGTGGCGTATAGGTCGTTTCTATCGGGTTGCCCCAGGAGCGGACAATGGGGCTGACGCTTTCGTTTGGCTTGGCCGTACTAATCGCTTGTGCGCTGATGTGTTGCCTGTTTAAGAGTTCAGCGTAAGCGATGATGCCAGCGTAGGCGTCTATGTCGAGGTGGTTTTTGCCAGAAGTGATGATATGCATCTTTTAATGATACCCCATAGTACCCTCATGCCTGGCTGTTCTTATTATCATTGTATATACGGATTCGCCTTTGCTTCGCCAACCCGGCCGGATGCCGGGCTTCGGGTCCGGGGAGCGCCACTGGCGCTCCCGTTCGAATCACCGTGGACTAATCAACCAAACAAATGGGACCTACCACAGGCAGGTCCCATTTGTTTGGCGGAGAGACGGGGATTCGAACCCCGGGTGACATTGCTGCCACACACACTTTCCAGGCGTGCCAATTCAACCACTCTTGCATCTCTCCTCGAACTATAAAGCACCAACTTGGTAGCTCTATAATTTGGCAATACGGCCATTATAGCTAAAAGCTGCGTAAATTACTACGAATGTACCTTGCGGCTAGAGTGAACAAGACGGTACACTACCTCTAATGTCCCTGATTGAACTAAAAGACGTCAGTAAACTGTACGGCTTCGGTGACGCGACGACCATCGCGCTCGACGAGGTGTCTTTAAGTATAGACACGAACGAGTTTGTGGCGGTGATGGGACCAAGCGGCTGCGGCAAATCGACACTCATGAACCTTATCGGCTTGCTGGACCGGCCGACACATGGCGACTACAAATTACATGAAAGACACGTTGCAAAGCTACGGACTGGCCAGCGCGCCAAAATCCGCCGGGATACCGTTGGCTTTGTGTTCCAGTCTTTTAACCTCCTCCCCCGCCTGACCGTACTGGAAAATGTAGCATTGCCTCTTTTTTACAAGGGCGTATCCGCTGGTAAGCGCGTCAAGCAGGCCAGCGAGATGCTTAAGCGGGTGGGCCTGACCGAGCGCGAGTTCTATTACCCCCGTCACCTCAGCGGCGGCCAAGCACAATGCGTTGCTATTGCCCGAGCCCTGGTGAACGACCCTAAAATTATCATTGCCGATGAACCGACGGGCAACCTTGATAGCGCCAGTAGTCGCTTGGTTATGGAGCTCCTTAGCGACATCCACAAGATGGGAAATACTATTTTATTCGTAACGCACAACCCGGAACTTACCCGTTATGCGACCCGGGTAGTGTATATGCATGATGGTGCTATTGTGCATGATGAGCAAACGGCCATTGGCGAAGTGGCGCAGACTGCTCGTAAGATTATGTTTACCGTACCGGCTACCAGCGAAGATGATGACCTGGCGGGTGTATCGGTGCTGATGAAGGCCGTACCGCATGAGGTTAAAGAAAAAGTCAAAGCTACTAAAATGCGGCCCAGCCGCGCTAAGACCAAGCGCTCCAAGGGTGGTAAAAAATGAGTTTGCTCCGAGGTAACGTAAAGATTACTATCGCCAGTCTGCGCAGCACTAAGTGGCGCAGCTTCCTGACAATGACCGGTATTATTATCGGTATTGTATCCGTGGTAACGGTCGTTGGCATTGGCGAGGGCGTCAAGCGTGAAGTAGCCGGCCAGATTAACCAGTTTGGGCAGGACCTTATTACCGTCCGGCCTGGTGAAGTCGGTAAAACCGAAGGCAAGCTGGTACCTAACACCGATTTGCTGTTCGGCCTGAACAGCCTTAGTGGTCTCACCGAGAACGATTTGCGGGCCGTGGAGGCAAGCGACCATGTACGCATTGCTGCTCCACTGAGCGTGGTGCCTGGTGAAGTCGAAGCAGAGGGCCGTAAGCTGCAGAACAGCCTGGTGCTGGCAACGAATGAAGATTTGCCTGCAGCACTCAACCAGAAAGTGCCGTATGGGGAATTCTTTGCCGAGGAAAATGCCGAAGATAACGTAGCGGTCATGGGGCGCAGTGCCGCGCAGGCCTTATTCCAGGATTTTGTGCCGCTCGGCAAGAGCTTTACGTTCCGCGGCCAAACATTTATTGTCCGGGGTATGTTTGCAGACTTCAAGGGCACTCCCCTCTCCCCTACCTCTAACTTCAACAACGCTATTTTTATTCCAAGCCTCGTTGGCGAAAAGCTGACTGGTAACAGCTCCCAAATGTACAGCATCCTCGTTAAGCCCGACGATACCAAGAATACTGGTGCAGCTATCGCTTCAATTGATAAGAATCTCTTGAAGGTCCATGGTGGCGAGCATGACTTTACGGTTATGGACCAGGATCAAAGCCTGGCGGCTAGCAGTGATGTGCTGAATTTACTGACCACGATGATTGCTGCCGTTGCGGCTATCTCCCTGCTGGTAGGTGGCGTAGGGATTATGAATATTATGCTAGCGACCGTTACAGAGCGTATGCACGAAATTGGTGTCCGCAAGGCTATTGGGGCAACCAACCGGCAAATACTGCAGCAGTTTATGCTTGAGTCGATAGTGCTGAGCCTGGTGGGTGGTGTTGTCGGTGTTATTATTTCCGTGCTCACGGTACTGGGTATGAAGGCCTACACCAGCCTCGACCCAGTTGTTTCCTGGCAAGCCATTGTGATCGCCGTGGGTACATCTTTGGTTATTGGAGTTGTTTTTGGTACGGCGCCTGCCGTAAAGGCTGCCAGCAAAGATCCTATCGAAGCTTTGCGCCACGAGTAGCAGCGCTTTGGGCGCCTCTGTCATTGCGGACCACGATCCGCAACCCAGTAAAAATAGAGGACTGCCAGTGGCGGTCCTCATTCATCTGTTGGTCATCCCCAACTTGATTGGGGACCCAGTAAAAAGCTATAGCTGCAGCTATTCGCATTCTCTCTATGAGTTGCTTACGCCAAAAGTGCGGAGGCGAGGCCCAGGAAGGCCAGGAAGCCGAGTACGTCGGTGGCAGTGGTAATGAAGATGGTGGCCGAGGAGGCTGGGTCTTTGCCAAGTTTGGACATGATGAGCGGAACGAGGGTGCCAAAGAAGGCTGCTACCTGGAGGTTGATGACCATGGCCAGGCCAAGGACGGTAGCCACCTTGACGTCATGATTGACCAAAATGACGATGGCGGCTACCAGGACGCCGTTGATAAGACCGTTGATGAGCCCGGCGCCCATCTCGTTGCGCAGGGGCTTCCAGGCGGTTTTGAGGGTGATTTGTTTGAGGGCGATACCCCGCACTAATACCGCAAGGGTTTGGGTGGCGGCGTTACCGCCCATGCCGGCCACAATGGGCATGTAAATGGCTAATAGCACGTACTTGGCCAGCGTATCTTCGAACATGCTCACGGTAAAAGCTGCCAGGAAAGATGTGCCGAGGTTGATAATCAGCCAGCGGTAGCGGTTTTGGGCTTTGCGCTTAGCGGAGTCAGTGACGCTCTCCTCCTGGCTAATACCTGCGAAGTCATACAGGGAGGATGCTTCCCGCTCTTGTATGAGCTTGAGGACGTCGTCGGAGTAGATAATACCCAGTACGTCTCCGCCGTCGTTGAGTACGGCTACTTTGCTATGCGGATGGGCGTTGAATTGGCGGACTACCCTTTCGTGGTCGGCGGCATAGGAAATGGTGCCAATGTGCTTGACGTATTTATCGATAAGCTCGGTCGGCCGTCCGAAGCCAAGTTGGTGCCCAGGCATAAAGCCGGCGAGCTTGGGCCCGTTCATGACCAATATGACTGGTGGACGGCCCGTGCGGCTTTCATGGCGCTTGAACTGGCTGGCCACGCTGGCAATGGAGTCAGTGGTCTGCACCTGGATGTAGTCCAGGGTCATAAGACCGGCCGCAGTGTCTGGGTCGAATTCCAGGAGTGTCGAAAGTGAGTCTTTTACTTCACTGCTGACGAGCTGCAGTACTTTTTCCCGCTTGTGACGCGTCAACAACTGGAGTATGTCAGTGGCTTCATCAGGATCGACAGCCTCCAGTAGACTTATCAGGTCGGATTCAGGAATGTGCATGAGGATATCGCGGCGGACCGTTGGCGTTACGCGGCGGATGACTTCCAGGCGGCGCTCTTGCGGCTCCTGCAGGAATAGTTCGGTTCGCTTGTCTTTGCGAAACAGAATGTCGCCGAGGGCAATGGTGGTGCGGACGGCAGTGTTTGGCAGGGCTGCTAATTTTTCACCAGCGACGTGCGTAGCCAGTACCGCTTTACCGATAGCCTGGGTTGGTACTTCAACGGTTTTTTCGACCGTCCGTGTGAGCAGATCTTTTTGCTTTTTGTCAGACATAGTATAGGCTTACGCAGTATTAACTGGTCTTATTGTATCAGAACGCTTATGTAGCCATCTATGGCCTTATAAGCCGAGTGCTGGACCGAAGTAGTACCAGAACCGTTTGAGGATAAGCGCTACGAGGATTAACAGCCACACCAATAGGATGTCCAAGTGGTGCCGGCGGAGGAATGTCCCCAGCTGCGCAGCCTTACCCTTCAGGACAACGTGCTTGGCTTCGATGTTATACAGCAGCACATACCAAAACAGCGTAATGGTCATAATCCATACCGCTATGCAGTACGGGCAGAGCGCACCGATGCGATAGGTGCTTTGGAAGAACAGCCAGTGGATGAAGGCCAAGCCTAACACAGTACCGAGCTGAAGGCCTAGCATATACCAGCGTTTGAGCGAGACGCCCATGAGCATCACAACACCTGTGGTTATGACGACTGGGAACGCCATCAGCCCAATAAGCGGGTTCGGGAATCCAAAGGCATTCGATTGCTCCGAGCCCATCACTGAACCACAACTGATAATAGGATTAAGGTTGCAGCTTGGGACAAAGTTGGGATCTTTTAAGAGCTCTATTTTTTCGAAGGTAATAATGAAGGCCGCTATCAGTCCAATCGTACCGCAGATAATCAGCAGCCACGGTAGGACGCGTTTGAGAGTAAGTGATGATAGGGCTTTCATAGGAATCCTCCGTTCAATGTTAGTGCGTACAGTAGCCGGTATCAACAACTGTGTTTTGGTCTTTGGCTTGGTTGAGTGCGGCCAGTACCGCTTCCATGGTGAGCGCGTAGCCCACCTGGTCGTACTCGGTCGATTCGGCAAATACCACGCCCACTACCTCACCTTCAGCATCGACCATCGGACCGCCAGAGTTGCCTGGCTGTACATTGGCACGGACTGAGTAGATTTGCCGGATACTCTCGCCCTGCCCGTAGATGTCGCGACCTTCAGCGTTAAATGACTCAAGAATCGTTGCCGGTTCAGCAGTAAAATCGCCGCCACCCGGATAACCGAGCACGGCAGCAGGTGTACCGACGGGTGCGGTCGTGCTATCAATCGGCAGCGGCTCGCCCGCCAGGCCGTTGGCTCGCACAATGGCTAAGTCGAGGTCTTTATCGAACCAGAGCACCGACGCTTTATGCCGCCCCTCGGCGTCGATGACAAACGGAGTGTCTACGCCAGCAATGACATGGGCGTTGGTGACTACCAGCCCTGTGTCGGCTATAAAGCCAGAGCCGTCACTGACCCCGCCACAGGCCTCGCCTTCAACCTTGACGACCGATACCCGGCTTGCCTGCACGGCGTTATCCAGCTCACCAATAGATGGCAGTGGCGTGTTGGTGTCTATTTTTGGTTCCAGGCCGGTGAACACATCAGGAAAGCCATTGGGGTCGATGACGTTGCCAATGCTCGCTACAAGCGTTGGGGCTGGGGGGAGTGTTTTGTTCAGCGTAGAAATAATAAACGAGCCCTTGATCTGCTGCTGGATGCTCGTAAGGGGCGCGTTGATGAGCAATGCAGCCCCCAGCCATACGATAAATAACAGTGTCAGACCACCAACTCCTGCACCAGCAATCCGATCAGCCTTGTTGATGCGGTACAGGTGCACCTGATCAATCTTGCCCTTGACGATACCGCCCACATACTCGCCAACCATCGCCAGGCTTACCACACAGCCAATAAGGATGCCCAGAATCAGGCTGGCCTTCTGTACGGCATTATCGGCATATTGCACCAGCCATCCCTGGATAAATGAACCGAGGAATAATCCGGCTACCAGCCCGAGGGTGGCAAAAAACTGCCGCACAAGACCGCGGTCTATGCCACGCAAAATGGCTGTAATGAACAAAAGGATGATAACTACGTCCAGGATATTCATAATCGTTACCTTTACTATACGCTACCTTGCCCCTTGCGGGCTGGAGGGACGGCGCTATCTGGTGCTTTTTTCCTGCTTAATGTGCAGTTTGTCTTTGGCATGAAGTGCCAGTGTCATGACGAACAGCAAACCGAGGAATAGCAGATATACTGCGCGGTCAATAAGATTGGCTCCAACGATAATAGTGTTGCCCAGGTGATGGAGGTTTTGACTGAAGACCAGGAAGGCTTCGCGGATACCGATAGCGCCTGGCGTCAACGATACAAACAGCGCAAAGTTGGCGACGCCGGTGTATGTCAGTGCTTGCGCAACGGATGTCTCGGGGTGAATGCTGTGCAGTTCCAAATAGAAAATAACCAGCTGTGCGGTCAGCTGTACCAGTGTTGCCCCAAACAACCAGCCAAGGCTGACTATATTGAGTCCGCCACTGATTTTTGAGCGTTTGGCGTACCACTTGATGACAATCGTGCTCCCTATTCCTGCCGCCAGCACGAGGCCGAGTGTCTGCCACCATGGTCGGCTCCCTACAAACATAAAGAAGGCGCTGATAATCGCGTAAAACCCGTAGTACAGCAAGGCGGTAAACATGTAATCTTTGAGCCGCATGTTGTAGCGCTTTTTAAGGTAAATACCCCGGAATGCCGGGCCGCTTTGCCCCGGACCAAAGAAGTTTATAAGGCTGGAGTAGGCATTGAGCAGCAAGTTTTCCTGCTTGGGCATACTAATATCAAATAGGCGTAGCGATACGCGTAATATAACCACTTGAGCCAGGAACCATATTGCATACACAGCCAGCAGCGCAACAACGAGCCAAGGGCTGGTCTCACTGAGTTGACTGATAAGTTGCGGATGGGTTGTGACGTAGTGTGTAAATGCGGCAATTGTTGCGGCGAGTATCACAAAGCCAAGAGCTATCTTTAGCTTTTTCTTCATTGCCTATATTATACCATGTCCTGGGGTAGGCTTATGCATCAGCACGAAAGCTGAGTGTCTTGACGATCTCCCCGAAGCTATCTTCGACGTCGAGTGCCCCGGACAGCTCTGCGTACTGCACGACGTACGTCCGGTTGTTGGTAAAGAAGGTGTAGCGGATAACAATTGAGCCATCGTCCAGTGCCCCTGTTCCTGTTTGAGCGTCGGCTGTGCCGCGCTGCATCATGCCTGTTACGCCGCGCTGTTTGAAGGGTTCTGCGGTTGTTTCACTGTAGCCGATACCGGTAATCAGAGTGAAGCTGTCACGCTGATCGCCAGGATACGAGGTTACGAATACCTGACTTTGCGAGTCAGTGCCGCATTCTCCAAGGTAGTCCGGATCGGAAGACATGAGTAAGATATTGTCATCACAACCGGTGACTCCCGCTGACGTTACCCAATCAAGCGGATAGCCTATCGTAAATTTGCCTTCGCTGCTGCTGTGCTTGGTAAACCCCGAGGGGAGTTCGTTGCTGCTGCCGCCGTCAGCACTATTGCCTGGACTGCGAAAAGCAAAGCTCAGCACCACTACCATGGCCAGCACGAGTACGACGATGACAGCAGTGACGCGGCTAATACCTTGCTGGTTGAGTTTCATCAGTAACCTTTAGCTTTTATGATGGTAGTATAGCACCCAAACCGCTACTGTATTCTATATTTTAGCGTATAATAAGACGTGATGATTGGGGTGCAACGAGGAGTTTCGAGGCATATTCGTCTTGTCCGGGTGTGGAAGCGGATAGGTATTGGTATGGCCTGTGTGATAGGACTTGCCTGCTTGGGCGGTTTTGCTGGTGTGTTGCATAGCGAAGACACAGTACCCGAGGAATCCTCTTCTACCTCTTCTCCCACCAGCCAGACGAGCACGAGCGATACACTCATACGGTCTTCTGGTCAGTCTACCGTTACGCCAGGTGAGGTCGCTGGCGCCGAAACAACCAGCAGCGGCCCTGCAGTTGCCGCTCCGCCCAAGAACCCTGCCCAGCCGCCGGCTGCTACTGAAGGTGCCTTTACCGTTCCGGCAGACGGACCGACTATCCCCGACGATACTGATAGTAATGAGACGCCAGTTACGACTCCTGAAAATGCAACACCGACACCTGAAGGCGGCTCCGGCGCTGATGATGAGCCAGCTCCTGCTGCCCCACCGGTACCACCGAGTGATCCTCCGGCGCCAGGTGTATAGACCTCCGGTGTTGCAAGCAAGAAAATGGACGCTCTAGGCGTCCATTTTTTGTAACAGGTAGGAGAGTGTCTCCCGTTCATCGGCTGTTAATTTGCCGACTCCCGTACAGCCGGGCAAGGAGCCCTGGAGGTCCTGGACGATCTGCTGGCCCTTTTCTGTAAGTTTCAGGCGTTTTGCCCGACGATCGGTCGGACATTCATGTCGTTCAATCAGTCCTTGGGTGACCATGCGGTCCACAATACCGGTAACATTTGATGCGTCACAGTGGAGTACATGGGCTACCTGCCCCATTGGCAATTCACCGTGACGAGCGATGGAATACAGCGCAAATACCTGTACTTTTGTCAGGTTGTGTTTTTCTGCTTCTTGCAAATGGCAGGCCTTCACCCGATCCATGATGCGCAGTATATTGTCACATAATTGCTGAGCCGTCACTTTCATACTCGCAGCATAGCATACTGTCAAAATAGTTGATAGTGTCAACTATTTATGTATACTAATACTTTATAACATCAAGTAATTCTTAAAAACGACAGGAGATTCATGCTTGGAAAAGTAAAACATAAAGGATTGGCTCTGGCTGTACTGGCCGCTGCCCAGTTCATCGTGGTCCTGGACGCGACAATCGTAAATGTCGCCCTGCCCGCCATTCAGAAAGCGCTGGGCTTTACCACTGACGCACAGCTGCAGTGGGTAGTGACGGCCTATGCCCTCACCTTTGGTGGTTTCTTGTTACTGGGCGGTCGCCTGGCTGACATGTTTGGTCGCCGTAAAATGCTGGTGGCAGGTATTGTCATCTTCGCAATAGCCTCCTTGCTGGCAGGTATAGCCCAAGATCCTACGCAGATGATTATCACCCGTGGTTTGCAGGGTGTAGGTGGTGCATTATTAGCGCCTGCCGGATTATCACTGATCCTGACTATTTTCAAAGAAGGTGCGGAGCGCAATAAGGCGTTCGGTGTCTTTAGTATGGTTGCCGCCGGTGGTGGCGCCGTCGGGCTGGTGCTCGGTGGGTTACTGACGCAGTACGTTGACTGGCGCTGGATATTCTTTATTAACGTGCCGCTCTCAGCATTGATTATTGCCGCAGCATTCAAGTACATCCCGGCGAGTGAGCCTGTAGAGCGGCAGCGCATTGACTATGTCGGCGCACTTACCATTACTGGTAGCCTGATGGCCCTGGTATATGCGCTTGCTAAGGCCGCCGAAGATGGTTGGGGTGCGGGCATTACCATTACGATGTTTATCCTGGCCGCTGCCCTTATGGCGGTGTTCATCCTGAACGAGCTATGGATTAAGCGTCCCCTGATCAAGCTGAGTATTTTCAAGCGGCGTAACGTAACTGGTGGTAATATTATTCAGCTGCTTATGCCGGCTGCAATGTTTGGCATGTTCTTCTACTTGTCAATTTACCTCCAGACTATTCTGCAGTACTCCCCCGTCAAAACGGGTCTGGCTAACCTGCCATTCACGCTGACAGTCATCGTTGTTGCTGGCTACTTGTCCCGCAATATCGCTAAGTTTAACCCTAAAGTCATTCTGAGTGTCGCACCATTAATGGTCGCGGGTGCTCTACTGTGGTTTGCCCGTATCCCCGTTGACGGCCAATATTTAACCGACGTATTGCCTGGTATTGTGATCATGGCTGCCGGTATGGCTATGGTCTTTGTGACGACCACTATGGTTACTACCAGTGGTGTCTCGCATGAAGACTCTGGATTGGTTTCCGGATTGTTGAACACTGGTCAACAAGTCGGTGGCGCCATTGGTCTTGCTGTACTGACTGTTGTCTCATCAGCTGTCATTAAGAGCGACATGATTGCCGCCCAGGGTAACCAGGCCGCACTGCCTGCCGCAATGGTGCATGGTTTCCAGCATGGATTTATAGCTGCGGCTATCTTTGCGGCAGCAGCCAGCGTAGCAGCCATCACTATCTTGAAGGTACATAAGCCTACCAAGAAAGATCTGGCAAACATCTCTGAGACGGAAGCCGAAGCGATGCCTGCCATCCCTGGTGTATAAAGCATCCTCTGTCATTTTAAAAACCCGCTCGTCTGAGCGGGTTTTTATTTAGAGCTGCGTTTTTCGAAGATACTTCAGCATATCCTCGAACTTGACTTCAGTATTATGATCGGCAAAGACGTACTTGTCTTTGAATGGCAGCTCAGGATTGTGCCGGCCGACGATTGCTTCAGCCATTTGGGTGGCTGCTTCAAGCTGGACATCAGGCTCGCAGATGTTCCACTTTACCTGACAGAGGGTCGCTGAGAGGGCAATAAGAAAGTTGCCGCGTTTGGTTTCAACGAGGAACTTAGCTGAGGTGCCGGTGCGAGGTAATTCAGTTACTTTCATAGGATTGAAGTATATAATACCACATTATCCTGCATGATACGAGCCAGGTATGTACGGAATATCTCACGTAAATGCTCCAGTAGTGCCATACTAGAGGTATGGATACGCTACAAGCATACGGTTGGAATGATTCTTTTGCCGCATCTTTCGCCGCGATGGATATGCCGCAATGCATACCCGCACGAGTGATTGCTGACTTTGGCAGCATGTTGAAGGTGGTGACTCCCGACCCCCTGCAGGTTGAATCATCAGGACGCCTCCTCTACTTTGCAGCACCCCACGAACTGCCGAAAGTTGGCGACTGGGTGGCGGTGCTTACGGACAGCCGTGGTGGCGGCGTCATTGAAGCGGTCATCCCCCGCCGTAGCGAAATCGCCCGTAAGGCTACTGGCGATAAAGCCGTCAAGCAGGTCATGGCAGCAAATATAGATGTGGCATTTATTTTGCAGGCGCTCGATAACGACTTCAGTCCGCCACGGCTCCAGCGGTATTTGTACCAGTTGCACGCTGATAACATTACGCCCATCGTAGTACTTAATAAAGCCGACAAAGCCACGGATATCGATACCTATACCAGCGCGCTTACGGACATTGATGCCCGGTATATTATTTGCAGCGCTCTCACTGGCCAGGGCATGGAGCAGCTAACCGGCGCTATCACTCCCGGTCAAACCGCTGTATTGCTCGGCTCGTCGGGTGTCGGCAAGTCCACCCTTACCAATTATCTCTTAGGCCATGACGTGCAACGTACGCAGGCAATCCGTGAAATAGATGCTAAAGGGCGCCACACTACTACGCACCGTGAACTGTTCGTGCTGCCTAACGGTGGTTTATTGATGGATATGCCCGGTATCCGCGAATTGCAGTTGTGGGGCACAGAGGAAGAGCTTGATGAGAACTTTGACGACGTTGCCCTGCTTATCAGCACATGCCGGTTCAGCAACTGCGGCCATACGACCGAGCCAGGCTGTGCTATCAGGAGCGCACTAGCGAGCGGTGAGCTGAGTGAAGCGCACTATGCGAATTACCTCAAGATGAAGCGCGAGCTCCACCACCTCGCCTTAAAAACGAACGCCCAAGCGGCGCGTGAAAATAAAAAAGATATCAGCAAGACCCTCCGCACGCATTACAAAGCGATTCGCCAATCCCCAAAGCACAAGAAGCACTAATACCCTTTGTTTATGGTTCCAGGGCTAATTCCAGAATTTTATTGTGTATCTTTGCCACATGCTTTTCACCGTATGGCGCGTTCGGCGCATGGGTTATTTTTGTGGCACCATATTTGACTACGTCGCGTCGGTAATGCTTGAAGATATCTATCCACGTTTGCGCTACCAGGCGCTGGTTTACGATGAATGTCGCTGTATCTGGTGCTGGCGATTCGGCTACTGCAAAGGTATCGCCTTCAAAGCCAAACTCTACGATGAAATATAAGGCTGCCTTGCCAAGTGCATCCTTCTTGGCCTGGAATAGCTCGCCTTCAAAATCGTCCCGTATCTGCAACAGGTCGTACAGCCGATCCCAGGCGACACGTGAGTCCCATGCGCGCGGCGCCTGTACACGCCGTAGCTCGTCCCGAATCTGCGCTACTGTCGGCTTGGGTGGCAAAATGAGCTGATCCAGCTGGGTTACCCTTTGCTGTGTTAAAAGCTGCTTTGCTGCAGCTGCAGTTAAACGTTGCTCACTTACGTGTATAGGAGGTGTTGCTTGCGCCCTCTCCGGGAACAGTGCCTGTTCGATTGCGGTTGCTACCTCTCCACGGTTTGCGGGCCACGTATCAGTTATAAGCTGGCGCCAG
>DASPHS010000103.1:0-5883 GCA_035629475.1 Saccharimonadales bacterium (SeqCode) | reverse complement strand
ACAACGACCGTTTGGTTGTTAACCAGCAAGTACAGGTTGGCGTAACCGTTGACCAGGTAAAAGCCTACGTTGACGCAGCTATCGCTCAGAACTCATGGTTGGTTCTGACCTTCCACGACATCGTAAACACTGCCGCTGAAGCAACAGCTGGTGATGACTACTACTACCTTACAAGTCAGCTTGATGAAATCGCTGCTTACGTAAAGTCCAAGAACGTTGCCGTTGTCTCTCCTCACGATGCAATCGTGAACAACGACGTTAACCTGTTGGGTGATGGCAGCTTTGACGGTGCTCTCAGCACCGACCGCACACAGACCAATGTATGGTCTACCGATGACACCACTGGTGTATTGGTTAAGAAAGATGGCGCTACTAACGGTAGCTTGGTAATCGGTAACACGACCAGCCCGCTGAACTCCATCTTTATGTCTGCTGCCGTAAACAACAGCCACCTGTTCTCTCCACGTGTTGCCGTAACTGCCGGCACCACATACACCGTTAAGGCTTTCGTGAACGTGACTGCTATGACCGGTGGTGAAGTAGCTATCTATGTCGATGAGTATGACGCCGCTGGCACATACCTGAAGACAACTTACCAGAGTGCTGTACGCTACTCTGCTAACGCGAACGCTGTTCGTGTGGCTAACACCAATTTTGCTTACACCCCATCTGCTGGCGCTACAACTGCCCAGGTATATGTAGCAGTCCAAGGCGGCTTCGGCATTCAGGCTTACATTGACAACGTACAGATGTTCGCCCCTGGCGTAGTGACCGTTCCCCCAACCGGCAAAACCGGTGACATTACCGGCGACGGTATTGTGAACGATGACGACGCAACAATTTTGTTCGCAAACTGGGGCAGTACACCTGCCGCTGGTGACATTGATAAAAACGGTGTCGTAAATGACGACGACGCTACCTTGCTATTCGCAAACTGGAGTAAATAACTATGAAATTCACGAAGATCTCATCTATCGTTGCTGGCCTTTCACTGCTGGCAATCAGCCTGGTACCTGCTTCTGTAAGCGCAGCGAGCGCTTCCCTGAGCCTGACCGGTGCAACCCAAACTAATGGCAACTTTGCAGTTGTCGTATACGAAAACAGCGGTGACGCAGCTGTTACTACTGCCAAGATTGACCTCGGCTTTAGCGGTGGCGTCAGCAACGTTAATTACGACTACAGCGTTGGCCCATTCAAAACTGCTACACCTTCTGGTGCGCACGTTACCCAAGGTAGCGTAACCGGCAACCAGCCTGTAGCCCGTGTTACCTTTACCGTTGCCAACCCTGGTAGCGTAACTACTTCTGTAGGCGGCTCTTACCTGAAGGGTACGAGCGCTGACGGTACTGCAGTTGTTACCCACAGCGTGAGCGGTGGCGCAGCAACCTTTACCTACAACGCACCTGAGGGTGGCCGTGGTAACGACGCCCCGGCTCCTGCGCCAACAACTGGCCCTGCTGCGACCCGCGACACCAGCACCCCACGTGCTGCTGCCGCTAACGGCACTGCAACCGCGACTGCCGTAGAAGGTGCTGCTACAACTGCAGCTACCGACGACGCTGCCAAGGACGAGACTAAGGCTGCTGAGAGCACTCAGAACAAGGACAACAAGGAAGATGCTAAGAAGGATGACGCCCAGGCTGCATCTGACAACAACTCCCGCGCTGGCTGGTTCTGGCTGTTGGCTATCGCTGCTGTTATAGCTGGTGTATTGACTGCCCGCAAGCTGCTTGCCCCTGAAGCTGATGACAAGACTAAGGCTGCCGCTGCTGGCGCCGCCGCTGCAACTGCAGTAGCTGCTGCTAAGAAGAAGGACGCCAAGGACGCTAAATTTGGCGCTGCCAAAGAAGTTCCCGAAGCTGTTGCCGCTCCTGTAAAGAAGGGCGCTGCCAAGGCTAAGTCTGCCGCTAAGAACAAAAAGACCCGCAAGTAATACTTGCTGACACAAATCAAAAAGCCCCGGACAACACCGGGGCTTTTTTGTTATTTGGTGGTGGTCACACCGGGGCGGGCGGTTTGGAGTACAAACGAGCCAAGTGCTGCCTGTATTTCATCGAAGGCCATACTCACCAAGGTGCTCAGCGGCAAGAAGGAGAATTTGCGCTCATGGGTGCCTTCCTGGTCACGCAACTCGGTAGCTGTCTCCAGGGCGCGCAGGAATTGCGGCTGCAGGAGTGTCTGCACAAAAGCTTCGACCCGTTGAGGCTCGGCACACACCTGTAGGGCTTCGAACAGTCGATAGGTCATCTCGGTGATTTCCTGGACGGTCGCCGGACTGGGCTCTATGCCAGTGGCGGCTTGTTCTTGTGCGACAGTTACGGTGGCGGCAAAGGCTTCCAGGAATGGGGTTATGATCATTTTCTCGGCGGGTTTGAGGCTTACCAGACGAGCAGCTACTTCTTGGGGTGGGGGTAGTAGCTGCGGCCGCTCCAGTGCCGGGGCGTACTCGGCATGTGGGCTGACGGGCACGGTTGTCGGAGATTCGACGGTCACCAGGGCTTCGGTGAAGCTGCTCATGGGCTGGAACGCCGGCGCAACTGCTGCTGGCAAAGGCATAGTCACTGGCTGCTCGGCGCTCGGTTCTGCGGCAGCGTAGCCTTCTGCTGTCGGCGGCGCTGCAATCAGCAGGCTTTCGGCAAAACTTTCCACGGTGGGTAGGATGACAGGTTGCGGTGCTTGTTCGACGGGTGTGTCGTACTCAGTTGTGGGTTCCACTATAGACTCACTGATGGTTTCAGTGGCCGGCTGTGGTGGTAGTGTCACTGCGGTGGGGGATTGCCATCCAAGGTCTTCGTAAGCGGCGGTAGCCAGGAGACTTGGCGGGAGCGGTGCTTCCTGGATGATGGCTGCTACGGACGGAGTATCGGGCTGCTCGAAGGCTTCGGCAAAGCTGGCAGGCAGTGAAGGCTCGCCAAGGGTAAGCTCTGCGGCTGGTTGCTGCTGCGCCTCAAAAGCAAAGGGCAGGACGTCAGCGGCAGTGACAGGATGGACATCAGGGAGGGGCAGGAATTCCGGTGCGGGTGGCATCTCGGGCAACTGCTGGACCGCAGAAAACTCCGGGATGGGGGTAGTTGGCTCGGTGCGCACTTCTGGCTGAGCCGCAGCCTCTGGCTGTATGACCTGCTCGGCGGCTGCTGGCCGCTGCATCTGCTCGGGCTGTGGCAGGTGTGGCTGCTGTGTGGCCTCTATCGGTACGGTTACAAGCTGTGCCGGCGCTGCCTCTGCTGGTGCAATAACGACAGCGACGGGCTGTTGGTGCTCAACGGACGGTGGCTTTGGTTCGGCGGCTACTGGTACCTCGGGCTGCTGTTCAATACGCTGCGCTGGTACCTCTTGAACGGCTGCTTCCGGTTGTGGCGTTGCCGGCGCTTCCTCTGTGGTGGCTACCGGCGCTTCAGTCTTTTCTACCGGCTTGGCCGCGACGGTTTCTTTGATAGGAGCGGCTGCGGCAGCAGACTTGGGCTTCGATTGCTCAGGTTCTTTGGCGGGCTTGGACCGGAACAGGGCTTCAGCGGTGCTGGGCCCTTCCTGTTCTTTCTGGGCTGACGGCGGTACCAGCAAGTGTTCGGGGATGTCGTAGCCCTTGGCAGTAGCTTCTTTGAGCGCGATATTATGAAGTTTATCCGCAGTTACGCGGGACGCATCGCCCTTTACTGGACACATGTCTAATAAGTCGCCGAGTCTACCGACTTGACCGAACATTTCTGTAGGCATATCGGCAAAGTGGTTAAACAATGCTGATTCGGTGGGCCCGGGCTGCATTTCGGCAGCCTCCGGTACGGGAGGCTGGTGCATTTCCATAACTGGTGGCCCACCACGCTCCGGGCTCATTAAGAGGCTTGGTTCCAGGTGTCAGGCGCCAGGTGATGGTGTGCCGGGTTCAGCTGGCCCGTGTAGAGTACCAGATTGGCTAGGTAGCCCACGCGCTTAAAGGGGTCCTGTCTGTCGGCCGTATCAGCTGGGCAGAATCGTTCTTCCATAGCCACTACTTCGGTTAAGGGGGCTACGATACCAATGCCGGGGACAGTGACGTCGACCTCGCCGTAGCGTTCCATAAAATCTTCTGGGGACTGAATAGGCGCAGCGCCTTCGTGTGCGGGATTGCTCATATGCTTATAATACCACTGAAACTTTTGGCCTGCTTGTGACGTATAAGTAATTGCTACAAGTTTCCAGGTTGCTTTCAGCTGGTACCTTGTATAGCATAGTAGTAACACATAACAGCAGTAGGGCTGGGGGTATTAGGTTGAAAACTGCCGAAAATGACGTAAGCAAACAGGCCAAGCGGCTGCTGGAACTATCGGGTAACGATATTGAGGCGGCCATCGCTGCACTGCGGGACCAGGCAGCTGCCGCCAAACGTGCCGCGCGCGTCGAGCCATTGCAGCTGGGTGAGGCCCTGATACGGGCTGAACACCTCAAGAAGGAATATAAAGTGGGCCGCCAGCAGGTGCCCGCCCTCCATGATGTTTCGCTGGAGATCCGCCAGGGTGAATTTGTGGCCTTTACCGGCCCCAGCGGCAGTGGCAAAAGTACCATGCTGCAGATTATTGGTGGTCTGGACAAGCCTTCGGCTGGCTCCGTGATTATTGACGGTCATGACATTGCCAAGCTGAACGACCGCCGCTTATCGGAATTCCGCAATAAGACGATTGGTTTTGTGTTCCAGTTCTTCTATCTGCAGCCATTCCTGGACCTGCAAACCAATCTGTCCGTGCCCGGTATTTTTGCCCGCACCGCACCGCAGGAACGTGCCGGACGTACCACTGAGCTGGCCCAAGCTGTCGGCTTACAGGACCGCCTGAAGCACCTGCCGAAAGAGTTGTCAGGTGGCCAGATGCAGCGCGCCGCTATTGCCCGGGCGCTCTTGAATAAGCCCAAACTTATCTTGGCTGATGAACCCACCGGTAACCTGGATAGCGCTAACGGTGAAGCAATTATTGAACTGTTCGAGCAAGTCCGCCGTGACTTCGGTACTACTATTATTGTCGTAACGCATGACCCCAAGGTGGCGGCATACGCTGACCGCGAAATTGTGCTGAAAGATGGAAGGATTGTGTCATGATTCGCATGCGCGATGCCACAACGCTGGCCTTTACCAAGTTACGGACCCGCAAAGTCCGCCTGATCGTAACCATTGTCATCTCTGGGTTGCTGTTCAGTATTCTGGCGGGCGCATCAATGATTTCCCGCGGCGTGTTCTCCAGCGTGCAGGATTTCAGCAAAGAAGGGCTGGGCGACCGCTTCCTGGTGCAAGCTATGCCGGCGACCTTTATGGACATGTACCGTGACCCAGATCTGATTGCCAAGGCAGATACCCTGCACAAGGAATCAATCGCCCGCAAAAAAGCCGAGGCCAAGCGGCTCGGCCTGGAATATTCCCCCGATGCTGAGCGTCCACCCGTTGAGGAATACGATACGCCGAATGGTAAGGAGCGGACACTGAACAGCATGAACCCGATTGCCGCGCAGGTCATCAATGACCATATCGCCGCCAACCCCGGCCCCAACACCGAAGCCTTGCAAGAAGAGGGTAAAAAGTACGGCCAGCAGGGTGTGTATGAAAGCCGTCGCATCGGCTACGACCTGCAGGGCGCACAGCTGAAGGTATTGGCCGGCGGCGAAGAGAAGTTTGAGGAGACCAATAAAAATCAGGGTGGTCCATCAAGCGGCATCGATTCATTCGTCAGCTCTTGGTCGGTTATGAGCAGCGACTTGCTGAAGCCGTTTGTATTGCCTGGCGAGACATTGGAAAAAGGTACGGACGGTAGCATGCCCGTCGTAGTACCCCTGAGTGCCGCAGAGCAAATCCTCAAGATGAAAAAGCTGCCTGCCACGGCCAGCGATGAGGCCCAGATACAGCATTTAAAGGACATCCGTAGC
>DASPHS010000102.1:0-5654 GCA_035629475.1 Saccharimonadales bacterium (SeqCode) | reverse complement strand
CTTTGTAACTTCACAGCTGCTGGTGGCACCTGCAACGCCGATGTAACAAGCCTGTTTACTAGTCAGTTTGCCACGCAGCTTGTCATCCAGGTGCACGGTCGCTCGTAGTGACTGAATGGGCACCGCCCACTCCGTGCCGTTGGTGTCCCAGTAAAACTCATCAGCCCCAGTATCTTTAAAGAAGCGCGTTACATCACGCTGTGTATAGGTTATGCGATACGTCTGGTCCCCATGGACGTAGGTATCAGGATTGCCAATGCGCAGTACCTGATTGTTGCCAGATGTCCGGCTGCTATATTGCAGCGCCTTGTTGCGCTGGTCGGTAACTGCTGTAACCCGTAGTCCGGTAGCATGGCCGTCATAGACGGTTGGGAGCGCCCGCTCCAACCCGTGATTTTGGTTTGTTTGCGGGAAGATGGCGCGGATGACCTCCACAGTCTTGAGAGTAGAACGCCCTTCGGTGTCCCTTCCCAGGTAGTAATCAACCGTGTACTCCTGAATGGTAAAGGCATTGACGTCGGCTGCTGCAGCTCGTGGTGCGCTCGTAGCGGCAATCCCCAAAAGAGTGAACACGAAAGCAAATGAGAGCAGGAATTTCTTCATGCTCTCATCATAGCAAACAGCGGGTCTTAGTTGCTGCTGCGGTAGCGGCGGATGGCGTCAATAATCCCCCACAGACAAGAACCGACTGCGATTCCTGTCGTGATGACAATTGCCCAATCGACGACCTCTTGTGGCTTGTAGTCAGTGGCGGTGTTTTGCAGCAGTTCCATGAATGCCGGATTGACCAATTCCTGGGTAGTGGCCAGTGCCATAATAAAGGCAATCCAGGCAAGGCTGAGCGCGATGGTGCTCCCTACGATGCCTTTTGTCCAGGCGCCAACCTTATACTTCCAGGCTTCTATGCCAAAACTCAGGAGGGCAAGGAGCAGCAAGGCTGGAATCCATGCCTGCCACAGGTCGGGATGAAAGATAGGTATACTCTCGCCATCACCGCGGGAGCGGAACAGCAAGTTGGAGCCAGCGAGCAGCAGTACACCTACGCCGGTGGTGACCATGCCGCCTATCGCATCAGCGCGGCTGATTTGCCGTGGCTGTGGTACAGCCGGCAGTGATTCAGGCGACCAAGCGCCAGCAGGCTGGCCGTAGATCTCTCTCGGCTTGGCGCCGCTTCGTTCCATCACCACAAATACTGCGGTTACCCAGAAGAAAATCTGCATGCCGACTGCGATAGCGTGACCGACGGCTCCAATAAGCGACTCGATAACTTTGTTTGATTCATCAGCCAGGCTGACCAATGCCGACAGCGTTCCTACAATGGGCAATACGATGACCAGTATCATGCGCAGCGTCTGCAGCCATGCGTCGTACCAGCGCGGTCCAATTAAGTACTGTTTGGTGGTGTTATAGCGATGGGCCAGAATGTCTGGGTCGCCTAATGTCTTCAGCACAGCTGTGATATCAGCCGTCTTGGGTTCCTCGCCCTTGGCATGATCGGTCGCCATGTCTTCAATGGTAGCTCGCAGCTCATTGGCTACATCTTCCCGCTGTGCCTGGGGCAGCCGGCGGGTGACGGCGTATACGTATCGTTCAGTAAGGTCCATGCTAATTCTCCTTGTGTAGCATTACGGTCATTGTTTCGGCTGTTGCCCGCCAGGCTTCGGCAAGGCGTTCGTATAGCGCCGTTCCTTCTTGGCTTAAGCGGTAGTATTTGCGTGGTCGCTTATCGCTGGTGTCCCAGCTGCTTTCCAGGACGCCCTGTTTTTCCAGGCGCCGGAGCAGGGGATACAGCGTGCCCGCATCTACCGGCAGGCCAGCTGACTCCAGGGTTTGCAGCAGGGCGTAGCCGTACTTTGGTGCTGCAAGCTGGCTTAAAATGGCCAATACAATCGTGCCGCGCCGCAGCTCGAGTATTTGGTTTGCATAGGGATCATCGTTGTCTGCCATGTCACGTACTATACTGTGTGTCATACACTATTGCAATACCACACGGTATAAAAAATAGGATAACAGAGGTCTACGGCTGTACGTACTGCCACAACTAGGGCTGTCCTTGGGGTTATTCCTGTATCTTAAGCTCATACTAAGCGAGTACTTATATGGAACATTATCTGCGCAAACTCAAACACTTGCAGCATTCGGGTCATGGCGGTGACCACTCACGGACGCTCAAAAAGGTCAAAAAGATTGTTATTATTGTCGTTATCTTTGCCATAGTGGCAACCATTACGCTTATTGTCCTGGCAATCATGGCAATAAGTTGGCTCTTTAATCGCGGCGGTGATGAAATCAAACAGGCGGGCCAAAATGTTGTCCAGCAGGTGCAACCCGAAATAAACCCTCTCAACCTGGAGTCCTACGTTACTGACGGGGTAGTAAATGCCGAACAGCTGGAGCAGACCTTCACATCGGTGCCTACCCAGTTGCAGGACGCTTGGCTTGCGCAGTTCAAAACACAGCTTGATGACTTGCAAAACCAGGCGGGTGTATCTGACGAAACCATTCAGTCACTGACGTCACTCTACAATACCTTCCAGCAACTCCAGGGTTAGTAGGCATCCTCTACTGCACCAGGCAGGAAGTGGTATCTGTATCGGCTTGCGTCAGATAGCGGTATGTCCGATCGGCTGGACCTTGCGGCACATCTTTGCCGTCATTGTCCAGGTACCTTGATGCGGTGACGCAGAGTGCTCCCGGGGATGGGAGATAGGGCATGTTCGTTATGCTCACCGGATAATCGCGGCGTGGTAGGGCACGGGCCAGGGTCCGCATACGCTCGGTTGCAGATGTTTCAGAATCAAGGTCATCTACGGCAACCTGGAATCTGACGGTGAGCTTGTAGTCCTGAAGGCCCACCTCGTCCTCTACGGGTTCACAGGTTCTTCGGCTGTCCTGCACGGTGTAATCCCGGTTATGGGTAATGTCAGCCTTAACCTGGTCAGAGAATGCACCGCATATTTTGGCGGCCGTGGCAGGTTTTATTTGTATCGAGTTGAACCAAGCCCTAAAAAGGACGAGACCACAGACAGCGACAATGATAGCGATAAGTGGATAGATGACGACTTTGGGCACGCGCATATGACTACTGTAGCATGTGCAACACTAAGGGTATAATAGACCTATGAATACCGATATAACCGCATACAATGACGCCCAAGACGGTGAACGCCGCACTATCTGCAAGCTGCTTGCCACCGAAATACACCGTGCCTTGCCACAGGCTGAATATAAAATCTGGCATGGCTCGCCCGTGTGGTTCCTGCAAGGCAACCCGGTTGTCGGTTACGCTGCTCGCAAGCACAATATCCAGCTGCTCTTTTGGAGTGGCCAGTCATTTGATGAGCCTGGCTTAGAGCCTGAGGGCACTTTCAAGGCGGCCCAGGCCCGCTACACTGATGCGAGCCAAGTTGACACCGCTGACTTGCAACGCTGGCTGGAAAAGGCACAGAAGATACAATGGGATTACAAAAACATTGTTAAGCGGCGGGGCGAACTGATCCGCCTGGACGAGGTATAGCCGGGGTGGGCGCTCTTGCTACGCCAGGTGAGACGGGGAGCGGCATTGCCGTATGGCTGACGGGCTCCTCAATAGAACTATTTAACGGGCGCAATGGATATACTGAACGCTTCCAGCGGGTCGGTCATGAGGTTGCAAAGGTAATTGGGACAGGCTGGGACTTGAAGGATATCCTGACGAGGCCGCAGTCGTTTGCGCACCCCCACGTAGTCATCGTACAGGACGAGCTGCTACGATATAAAACGCACGGCGACGATATCGCACTCCACGTGCCTGACATGCTTGCTGACGCCGGCGTAGATGCCGAGAGCATATTCGTGCAGATGGCAAGCAGGGGTGACCGCGGCCCGTACACCCAGGCCGGTTACGACGCCATCCTTGCGCCGCACGCCGATGGCGGACTGGCCGTTGACGCTCTGGCGGAGTTCATTGGCATGCGATACGCTCGCTAGCCGCGGAGCTGCGCCTGAAGTCTTGCTATACTATTAAGCATAAACACCATGTACTAATGCCAGCGAATAAAGGGGCAGATTATTAAGAAACGGGCTACTAAAAAGACAAGTCTACGAGTACTGCGGCAGGTGCGCCGTGTGTTTCGGCGTGTCGCGCGCAAAACGACGCCACGTTCAGCGCTGATTGTAACCTGTTTTATACTCCTAGCTGGGATCATAGTGTATAAACAAGCTATGCCTACTAATGTCGATCCCACAGCATATACCCCCATTCTCAATACCATCGCCCGTGGCGAGAGCAAGGGGAACTATAACGCTTACTTTGGCAATGTGACTAACAGCACGGTGCGTTTTACTGAAATGCCCGTTGCTGCCGTACTGCAATGGCAAGAAGCATACGTACAGCAGGGCAGTCCCAGCAGTGCTGTCGGTAAGTATCAGATTGTGCGCCCCACACTGGCCGGCCTGGTACAGCAGCTCGGGATAGATCCGCAGACACGCTTTGATGAAGCACTGCAGGACCGCATGGCAATTGCCTTGTTGGAGCGCCGGGGTGCATTGGATTACGTCGATAAAAAGCTCACGCGTGAACAGTTTGCGGCTAACTTGGCCAAAGAATGGGCGGCATTACCCCGAGTGATTGGTGACGATCCGGCAGAGAGCTACTATGCCCACGACGGACTAAATAAATCCCAGATTAGCCCCGACGAAATTTTTAATGCCCTGGCAATGCTTGAGCGCCAGACGGCCAGACGCTAGAACGTCTGTCTTTGATTCAGCATGGTGATCATAGTCTCTAGGCGCTTGGCTCTGGTTTCCGGCTTTTTGGCAGTCATAAGTCGCCATATAAATGAGTATTTATGGCTGCGGTTAAGGGTGGCAAAGAACGCTTTTGCATCTGGATTGTTCTCTAGGGCTTCCAGCAGGTCAGCTGGTGGTGTGGCATTTTTCTGCGACTCGTATGCAGCGTCCCAGCGGCCATCGGCCTTGGCGGCGGTTATAGCTGCCAGCCCTGGTGCCTGCATGCGACCAGCGGCAATCAGTGCCTCTACTTTACCGATATTCACCTTTGACCACAGGCTTTTGGCGCGCCGAGGTGTATATTTTTGCAGGTAGTAGGCTTCGTCGTATGGCCGGGCTTGCCCATCAATCCAGCCGTAGCACAGTGCGGTATCCAGAGCTTCGAAGCGGCTTACTGAGGTGATGCCCGAACCTTTTTTGGCAACCTTCAGCCATATGCCGGTTTGCAGCTCGTAATGTTCAGCTAGCCAATCTTGCCAGTCGGCCTGGCTTGGAAAAAAGAGTACCGGAATGTCGTTCAGTGTTTCCATGGTCATTACTGCTGTGTTTTTAGCTCAGTGCACAACTGATGCGACCCGTCATCTGTTGCTACTTCGTAGTAGATGCGTGCATCGCCGTCAGCTAAAGGTACAAGGTCAAGATAGCGCAGGCCGCGGCCTTGGGGTGATTGGCCGAATGGATGCTCGCCGATGGCTACAAAGCTGTCGGGGGAGGTGCCAACGGCTATGCCGGTACGCTCCTCGTAGTTTTCGTCGGCGGTCGCCCTTCCGTCATAAAAGGCGAGTATGAAATCTTCATAAAAACGCATGGCAGTAATGCGGGCGCCACGTGCATCCCACTGGTCAGCTCGCGGTTCCAGGCAATTGCCATTTTGCCAGGCCCAA
>DASPHS010000101.1:0-2748 GCA_035629475.1 Saccharimonadales bacterium (SeqCode) | reverse complement strand
GCCCATAAGGCCAGCTTGCGGGCACTCCGCAAAGAGTCACTGGCGCTCTTGCCGGATAGACTGCGCACCCTGGCTGGACAATACGGTTTTACCTACAAAAGTGTTGGCGTAAAACCACTCAAGAGCCGGTGGGGAAGCTGTACGTCAGAAAAGGACATTACGCTCAACATCTACCTCATGCAGCTGCCCTGGCACCTGATCGACTACGTGTTAGTGCACGAGCTTACCCACACCAAAGTCATGCAGCATGGCGCGCCCTTCTGGGCCGAAATGGAAAAACACCTCCCCAACGCCAAATCCCTGCGCAAGCAAATGGCCGCTTACCAGCCCATCCTCAAAGCCTATTCCCCCGAGGCAATACTGTAGATCATCCGGCTAGGCCCAATGAGTAGCACCTCCACTGGCGAGTGCGATCTGGGATGGAAAAGGAGCACCGCAAGGGAGCCGCACTTGAGTGCGGTGACTGCGGAGCGCATCTTTTACGCCCAGAGCGTGCCGCCAGTGGAGGTGCCCCAAACATAAGTGCTATACTGTTGCATATGGCTAACCGCTTACTCTCTTCCGTACGCAAAATCAAACGGACCAACATCGAACACGAACGCCTGACCAGCCTAATTAACAGTATGGCCGATGGGGTTATAGCCGTAGACAAGCATATGAATATCGTCATATCCAATGGTGCGGCACTCAACGTACTGGACGTGAACGACACCCTTATTGGTAAACGGCTGCATCAGGTACTCCTGCCGGTAGACAAGAACAACCAGCCCATCGATATCGAACGGCTGGTCGCTGACACCAAAACCCCCACCTCCAGCCGTGACCTGCTGATTCGCTACGTCGATGGCAGCGAGGTCAATCTATACCTGAGTATTGCGCCCGTGCACCTGGGCTATGGCAGCAAGGGCGGGCAGGGGTATGTGTTGCTCATGCGCGATATCACTCACGAGAAATCCCTCGAGGAAGAGCGTGACGAGTTTATTAGCGTGGTCAGCCATGAGCTGCGGACACCAATCGCCATCACCGAAGGCAACATCAGCAATGCCCAGTTCATTGCCCAAAAAACCGGCGATATCACCCAGATCAAAGCCGCACTCAAGCAAGCCCACGACCAAGTCCTGTTCCTGGCCGACCTTATCAACGACCTGGCAACCTTATCACGTGCTGAACGGGGCAAGCTGGTCGTAGAGGTCGCTCCCATCGATGTGACCAATCTGGTGCAGCAATTGGCCAATACCTACGCCGATAGCGCCAAGAGCAAGGGCCTGGCGGTCCAGACCGCAGTGACTGGCACGCTACCAGAGCTCCTGTCCACCGAGCTGTATGTCCGGGAAATCCTGCAGAACTTCATTACGAATGCCATCAAATACACCGAGACCGGCACGGTAACCGTTGGGGCTACAGCCAAAGATAACGGCATCATGTTTACCGTAGCCGACACGGGCATCGGCATTAGTAAAACCGACCAGGACAAGGTGTTCGACAAATTCTTTCGCTCTGAAGATTTTCGGACGCGCAAGAACAACGGCACTGGCCTAGGTCTCTATGTCACCATGAAGCTTGCGCGGCTGATACATGCCGAAATTGAGCTCACCAGTGAGCTCAATAAAGGTTCGACATTCTCAATCTTTATCCCCAACCTGCAATAGCATCCTTAGCGCCTTCACAGGCAAGATCATACCGCACACCGCTGACTACACCTGTTATAGCAGCGCTGACCGCCAGAAACGTGCCCGCAAAGGGATGATTGGCCACTACTTCGTTGCCGATAGCAACCATGCCAGCCGTGGCCTGCCAGCCAAGCATCGATGCTACTACATTGTTAGCTATTTTTGCGCGGTGCTCCGGAGTAGTTTGGAGATTGTCAGCTATGGCCAGCAGGTTGGCGGGTGAACGGATATACATAGGTAGTGGGCTACGTTAGCGGCGGCCCTCAGGGAACAAATCATGCTCAACAGGAGCGTGCAGGTCAGCGAAATGAGTAGCACGATACCTAAAAGCATTGGCCGCATCGGAATTGCCAGCCACCTCGTGTGCGGTTGCGAATACGCCCATTACGGCAGCAGCGACGCTCATATCAGTCGACAACGTTTCAGCCTGACCCTTAGTCAGCGTTACATCAGCCACATCCATACCTTCTTCGGCACGGATAGCGGCGTGTGCCAACTCCCGGCGTGTCATATCATCGGTCTGGCCGTCACCGCTCAATTCGCCCCTGACACCCGCCGCCTTTAGCAGCAGCGCAGCTGACTCAGCCAGCCTGGAGGCGTCTTGTGCCAGCTTAAAATCACCTGCATTACCTGTTAAATCTACCGTACCTTCACCACGTTGTGCTCGCATATGCCTCCTCAGCTCTTAAAAAGCCTAGTATGCACGTTAGTTGGCAATTATTCAATTTTAGGAAGGGTGGGGGTGACATGCATGACTGGCACGCAGACATTGCGTCCCTTCCAATCCACCTCAGAGAGCTCATACTTCCACATTGAATAGTGCAGCAATGCAATATCAACCAGCACCATCAGCGGCTGTCCAACCACGCTAAACGCCTTGTTGTTGACGTGCGTACCCAGCACCACTTGCTGATAGGCAATAACCAGCAGTACGGCAGCAATGGCGGCGGCGCCATGAGCAATGGGACCGATCGAAACAAAAAAGCCCGCCGCGACCAGGACGAAGGGAGCCAGCATAAAAACCACTTCCAATAAGCCCACCAGGGCGACTTGCTCCGGGCGGCGATGCACCTGCGGA
>DASPHS010000100.1:0-42643 GCA_035629475.1 Saccharimonadales bacterium (SeqCode) | reverse complement strand
CTTCTAATAAAGCCGTGGTGCTGGCTGAGGCGGCACATCGCCGCGCAGAGGCCGCCGAAGCACGGGCCCGCAAGGCAGAGGCCCGCCTCGAGAAGATCAAGGCCGTATCGGTTACTAAAAACGGCGTCACCAAACAGGTCCAAGGATTTGTGGACTTTTTACGCGAACAGAGCGTAGTGGGCTTGGCAATCGGTTTGGTGCTGGGTACGCAGGTTAAGGCAGTCGTTGACCAAATGATTGCCAGTTTCTTCAATCCGCTTATCGGGCTGCTCTTGCCGGGCAGGGGATCATTAGACGAGAAGCTATTCAAAGTGCATTTATTTGGCAAGACTGGTGAGTTTGAGTGGGGTAAGTTCGCTAGTACGATGATTACCTTTATCATTGTGGCGGCGGTTGTATACTACGTCTTCAAAGGTCTGGGACTCGATAAACTGGACAAGAAAAAAGAGAGCTAAGCAGCTTAATATATCACTGTGTCTTGCACCCGCAGGATGTATCTGTCATAAATAATATTCCATGACAGGAGAACGACCAAGGACAGAGGTGACCTTGAGCCCCGAGAGCATACCTTTTAGTCCGGCCGAACCGGAAGCGTATGCGCAGGCTGTGTTTGATTTTCCCTACGAGCTACAGGCTTGGCTGACGCATCCTGGCCGTGAACGCTGGCCCGCCGGACAGTACGAGGGCATTGTTGCCGCCCAGCAGCTGCGGGCTTTGGCTGACCCGCGTGAAGCTGAAGTATTGGGGCGATGCCTCCCGGATATTGCCGCCACCCTTGATGGTCCACGTTGGCAAATGGTGCGCACTCGGGTGGCGACAGGCTACCCCAACAGCGTCGACCTGCAGCTGATGCTATTTGCTGCCACGGGTGCTAACGTGCACTTCAAGCGGCGCGGACGTTTAGCAGAGTTCTGGCGTGACCGTGATGCGCCAGGTGCCTCATTCCTGGATCTGTTACCCGCGGCCGTCAGCCATGAACAAGACCGTCGGGCGCTCCGCGATTACGTGGATAATAAATATGTTTTTACCCAAACCATACAAGAGAAGAATAAGCCACCCCGGAAAGAACGGGTGCATTTTAACGACAACGCCCCGCATGTTCCGTTGGTCGCCTATTTGGATTTTATGCGTAAGTTAGATCTGATGGACCTAGACGTAACCGAGGACAATCCCGTGCGTGACAGCCTTATTCAGCAAGTCAGCAGTACTTTCGACAGTGTTCGCGGTTCGGGTGAGTACAGACTGCTTCCGGCGTATATGTGGTGGCAGGTCCATGCGCTTAAGGCATTCGCTGAAGACAGGCAGCATTATGTGAGTGGCAATACGCAGCTTGCTGCCATGCGCGGCCGGCAATGGCAATCTCTGACGGGCGAGGGTGCACAAGATGAATTCAATAAGTATCTGCTGGGACGCGAAGCAGCGGCGCGGACCTCTGACGCGTTGTTTATGCGATGGTCACCCCAGCCGGTCAACACGCTCCGTCAGGAGTTTTTGCAGGCAAGTCTGAGGGGTGACAATGAGCTGGCTGGTATCCTCTGGGGTGTACTCCTGGAGCGCCGCCTGCTTGATGTGGATGGAGCGGAGGCGCGTCAAGCGGTACATGACTTATCGCAAGACGCCAAAGAGCATCTTGAGCCGTATGTATTGGAGGGTTTGCAGTTAATCGCTGACCGCCGCGCTCCGTACTGGCTGCGCGTCGTCGTTTTTGAGAGCTGGATGCACACCGATCGGGAGGCTTCGGTATTTACTGACGCCTTTGGATCGGTGGCATCTGACCGCTCGGCTGCCGGCGCCGCCCTGGCTACGGCAATTGCGGGCAAGACGGCACCGTATGGTTCATTCCGTCCCGAAGTGGCTTTGGCGACTGCCTACCGGCTGCGCGATACCTGTGCGCCGACTAATCTGTTAGGCAGGGAAGTCGGTACTCGCCGTATGCGCCAGCTCTTACCCTATTTTGAGAAGTTTCGTAATAACGACAACCGTCGCCTTGCCCCAGAGGTACATACTGCGTATGAAATGATACGCCGCACCACCCCTCGGCTTCCTTTGGCGTAGCTACTGGCCTATAATGACCTCATATGATCAACAAGCATGCCATCCCCACGAAAATACTCTGGGTTGACTTAGAGATGACGGGGTTGGATGCAACCCAGGATGTTATCCTTGAGGTCGCCGCAGAAATTACTGACTTTGAATTTAAAACACTCGGCTCCTACGAAGCAAGGGTGCAAGCACCGCGGGATTTGGTGGTCGACCGCATGCAGAAGAATATCTGGTGGAAAGATTACCCAGAGAACCGCGATGATTTTCTATCCAAACTGGATGAGGCAAAACCGAGCCACCAGGTAGAGCAGGAGCTTATCGCTTTTGTAGCCGAGCATTTTGGCAGCGAACCGGCAATTCTGGGCGGTAACTCCATCCATAATGACCGGAACTTCATCAAGCACTGGTGGCCGGCGCTCGACCTTAAGCTGCACTATCGCATGCTTGACGTCAGTTCACTGAAGATTTTCATGCAGGGCAAGTATGGTGTGGAATTTGAGAAAAAAGAAATCCACCGGGCATTCGATGACATCCAGGCTTCTATAGCTGAACTGCAGTACTACATCGAGTGGCTGAAAACCAATGATTAAGGCCGTCGTTTTTGATGCTGACGGCACCTTATTCAATAGCTTCGAACTGATAGTCGGCGCCTACCACCACGTAGCCACCAGCCATGGGCTGCAACCGCCCACAGCAGAACAGGTGCGTGAACAGTTGGGGCTGGCCAAGTCGTTACCAGATATATACCGCACGTTCTTCCCCAATGCTGCTATTGATAGGTTAGTCGAAGCTAATGGCGAATATATAGCTGCTAATACTACTAGTGCGGCTGCCTTTGAAGGGCTTGAAGATACGCTGAGTGCCTTACGTGATATGGGCCTGAGCCTGGCTATCCTGACGGGCGGAGGCCATAAGGTACAGCAGGTGCTTGCTGAACACGGTATTGCTGACTACTTTGGTTCGGTGGTGCACCACGAGCGCGTACAGCAGGGCAAGCCACACCCTGAGGGCTTTTTGCTCATCGCGCAGGAGCTGGGTGTCCCACCCGAGGCGATGATTATGGTCGGTGATAGTCCAAACGATATAGCGGCTGGCAAGAACGGCGGTGCAGCGGCTACTATCGGTATTACCCACGGCAATGCCAGCAGGGAAGACCTGCAAACTGCTGGTGCAGACTACCTGGTGGACTCACTGGCAGAGTGCTTGGCTCGGGTACGAATACTCACAAGTAAACAGTAGCTATTTACAAATTGTAAAAATACTGATATAGTATGTCTGAATTCATCATAAATACTTATTGGTGGTATGGCATATGAAGACAGTTATTTTTACCTTGGAAGGCGCCTTGCTGCGCGTTGGTGACGAGCAAACCACGCTGCATAAGGGCGTCGATGAGCTGTTACCTATTCTCCGTCGTCTAGGCGTACGTTTGGTAGCCTTTGGCCCTGGCAGTGAAGAGGCGCTGAGTCATTTGGAGCGCCTGGGTGCCCATGGTCACTTTCATCACATTGCCACAGACAATAAGCTGGCTACTTCGCCGCGCAGCGATGGTTTACAGATTCTTGTAAATGAATTGCAGGCCCTCCCGCACGAAGTCATGATAGTAGGGGACCGTGTTGCTGATATCATTCTGGGCAAGAACGCCGGTATTCAAAAAGTAATTGGCGTGAGCCACGGCCAGAGCACTCCCGAGGCGCTGCGAGCCGCCGGTGCCGATCACGTAGTGCATGACATTCCAGCAGTTCTCGATGTACTCGGCTAGGATGTAGGGTAAAATAGAGCCCATGATATCTCACAAAGAACTTGAAGCCTATCTCCTCAGCCTGCCGGACGCCCGGCTGGATTACCCATTCGGTGAGAAAGTCGCCGTCTATAAGGTCGAGGATAAAATGTTTGCCCTGGTGGCCGAAGGCAGCATGCCTATCAACCTGAGCCTTAAGTGTGACCCGCAACTGGCGGTTACCCTCCGCGAACGCTACGAAAGCGTCATGCCCGGTTACCACCTCAACAAGAAGCATTGGAACACGCTACTGTTAACCGGTCAGCTCAGTTGGGAAGAAGTGCAGGATCTGATCAGGCACTCATACTTGCTCGTTACTGAAAAAGAAGCCCTGTAAGGCTTCTTTTGTTATTGGGCGTTGATGCTGTCCTGGGTGTAGGGGATTTGGCTGATAAGCAGCTGCGTCTCTTCGTAGTAGGTGCCCAGGAGCTTCTTGGTTTCGGGGTTCTGCGTGGTGTTGAACACTTGTTTGAGGTCGGTCGCATAGGTAGTGAGCAAGTTTTGCATTACCTGTGAGTACACCAAGTCAAATGTACTGGTGGCCTTAGCAGTAGTGAACTGCTGGTCGGTACGGGCGTTTTGCTTGAGCGTGCCTTCTTTTTCACCAAGCACGCGGCCATGCTGGGCAAGGTAATTGGTAGTGAATTGCTGCTGGGTGAGCATGGCGTACTCGGCTGTAACCGCCAGGTTTTTAGTGGTCTGCCGCACCGCACTGCTGGCTCCTTCATGGGATACGCGTACAATTTCGTTCTGACTTTGGATCAGGCTGACCATCTGCTCGGTGTTGGAGGGCTTACTGCTACCCATCAGATTGACCACGACAGCTAATATGATCATAAGAATAACGGCACCACCGATAACCAATCCCAATAGCATCCCCAACGACCCGCCAAATTTTTTCTTTTTGGGTGGTTGTTGCGGATTGAAAATAAACTCGTAAGGGTTTTGTGTTGGCGGTTGCAACCCTGGCTGTTGATAGGGCTGCGGCTGCTGATAAGGATCCATGCAAGTATTTAACCATAACCCCTTATTGAAAGAAATACTTAGCGATACTTAGCGCACCATAATAGTGTTCACGGCACGACCTTGCGTAGCTGTCAATCACCCGGCATATGATATGACCTAAAAGGGGTCAAATAGCGTACAATAGAGGTAATGGATGCCGTTGAGGAAATCAAGCAACGATTGAATATCGAGGACGTCGTGAGTCAGTACGTCGAGCTTAAGCGCGCCGGTCGAAACTTCAAGGGACTCAGCCCGTTTGCTAACGAGAAATCACCGAGCTTTATTGTGAGTCCTGAAAAGCAGATCTGGCACGATTTTAGCTCAGGCAAGGGCGGTAATATGTTCAGCTTCGTCATGGAGATGGAGGGGCTTGATTTTAAGGGTGCACTGGAGCTGTTAGCCCGCAAGGCTGGCATCGACCTGGAACAGTACCGCGGGCAGGGCTCAGGTGCGCGCGGCAAGGAAAAGGAACGGCTCTACGAGGCTCTAGAATTGGCAACCAGATTCTACCAGGTGCAGTTCACTAAAAGTCGTGAAGCGCTTGCGTACGTATTCAAGAAGCGCCAGTTCACCAAAGAGACTGCTTTGGAGTGGCGCTTGGGCTACTCACCGAACAACGGAACCGCTCTCGTAGACTTTTTAAAGGGCAAGGGGTTCAGCGAAAACGAGATAAAGGGCGCGGGCTTAAGCGCTCAGCGCTACCGCGGCCTGGGTGATATGTTCCGTGGCCGGTTTATGATACCGCTCTGCGACCAGCAGGGGCGGGTGATCGGCTTTACGGCCCGTATTCTGATTGACGACCCAAATGCTCCAAAGTACATCAATACTCCGCAGACCATGCTGTACGACAAGAGCCGCCATGTCTTTGGCTTGCACCTTGCCAAGGAGATGATACGCAAGAGTAAGTTCGTAGTCATTGCCGAGGGTAACCTGGATGTCATCAGCAGCCACCAGGCAGGAGTGCGACAGGTGGTAGCAACGGCTGGTACCGCCCTCACCGAGCCGCACCTGAAGGCGCTCAGTCGCTTCACGGGTGATATCCGCTTGAGCTTTGATGCCGACAACGCTGGCATGAATGCTACGGAGCGGGCGATTCCCATTGCCAGCAAGGTGAATGTAAGCCTGAGTATTATAACTATCCCCAGTGGTAAAGACCCGGATGAACTCATCAAGCAAGACGTGAACATCTGGCGGGAAACGATTACCAAGCCGCAGTACGCCCTTGATTGGCTGATAGAGCGCTATCGTGCCCAACTGGATATTACCAGTGCCCAGGGCAAGCGACAATTCAGTGATATTATTCTGGCAGTGGTGAAGGGGCTTGCCGATCAGGTAGAGCGCGAGCATTATATCGAACACGTCGGTGAGTTGATAGGGGTTAGCAAGGCTGCACTGGAATCGAAGATGGATGAACAGGTCGAGGCGGCTAAGCCTCAGCTCAAGACACCCCGGGTGGCTCACCAGGTTCCAGACAAGGTTACCCGTGATTACCTGAAGACGCAGAACCACTTTTTAGCTCTCACCCTCATGCAGCCTGCGCTCCGTCCGCAGGGCATGCTGGTCACGGAAGATATGATGCTGCAAGACCAGGCGAAAGGCCTGCTGAAGTTCCTGCGTGAACACCCCGACTTTACAGGGAAGCCGGACGAAGTCGATGAATTGCGACCTCTGGCAGATTATGTTAAAATTCTGGTAGTACATTATGAGGATCTCTATCAAGACGTAGAGCTGCACGAACTGGAGTATGAGATAGCCCAGGTTCGTAGCAAGCTGATAGAGCAGTATGTGAAAATGCAAAAACAGCGCCTGGCCCACGATCTGCAAACGACCGACGAGGCCGAAACAAAACGATTACTCGAGCAAGTAAACCAGCTTAATGATTTGCTAAGAACCTATAAACGAGGTACCTAATTTATGCCAAAGAAGAAAGATGCTGCTACTCCTGCAGCCGACGCACAACCCGTAGACCTGAAGAAGGTCAAAGAAGAACTGGTAGCACAGGCTAAAAAAGCCGGTGTTATTGAACAAAAAGATATCACCGCAGCTATTGCAGACACCCCTGACAATGCAGAAATTCTGGACGTCTTGTACACCGAGCTGGCTGACGCCGGCGTAACGGTGAGCGAAGGCGCCATCGACCCAGATTTGCCGGCCCTCCCCGAAGATGCAAGCAGCGATGAATGGACTTTGGAAGACGGCGAAGAGCTGATCACCGAAGACCAGCACTACTTGGACGACATCGCTGATGACTCCGTCCGTCTGTACCTGCGTGAAATCGGTAAGATTCCACTATTGTCAGCCGAGGAAGAACTTGACCTGGCCCAGCGTGTAGTTGCCGGCGACAAAGACGCTAAAGACAAGATGGCTGAAGCCAACATGCGTTTGGTAGTGTCGATTGCTAAGCGCTACGTAGGCCGTGGTTTGGACCTGCTGGACTTGATCCAGGAAGGTAACACCGGTTTGCTGCGTGCCGTAGAGAAGTTCGACCCGGACAAGGGCTTTAAGTTCAGTACCTACGCCACCTGGTGGATCCGCCAGGCAATTACCCGTGCCATCGCTGACCAGGCCCGTACGATTCGTATCCCCGTGCACATGGTGGAAACCATCAACAAGCTGCTCCGCACCCAGCGCCGCTTGACCCAGGAGCTGAACCGCGAACCTTCTAACGAAGAAATCGCTGCCGCTATGGACATCGAAGTCGACAAGGTTGAGCACATTATGAAGATCAAGCAGGACATTAGCTCGCTTGACGCTTCTATTCGTGATGACGAAGAAGAATCAGTCCTTGCTGACTTCATTGAAGACGAAGATACTATTAGTCCTGAGGAGTCCGCCACCAATCAGCTGCTGAAAGAGCAGGTGAAGGGTATGCTTGGCGCTTTGACTGAACGCGAACAGAAGATCCTGAAGCTGCGTTTTGGCCTAGAAGACGGCAAGCAGCACACGCTGGAAGAAGTGGGCCAGGAATTCAGCGTGACTCGTGAGCGCATTCGCCAAATTGAGGCTAAAGCCTTGGCCAAACTGCGCAAGCACAAAGACGCCAAGAAGCTGCACGACTACATCAAATAGGAGGATGCCGGGCATGGAAGATGCAAAGATTATTGGTATTGGCGGAATGCCTCGCAGCGGCAAGGACACACTGGCGGAGCTGTTTATAAAAGCAGGCTTCTTTGGCCTCTCTTTCGGCGACGTCGTGCGCGGTTTTTGTTTCGAGCGGCACAAAGACAAGCCAGACCCTATTTCGATTGAGAACATGACAGAGACATCCAACTGGTTGCGCCAGACGCGGGGAGCTGATGTTATCCTGCAGGAGGCACTCAAGCAATACAAAGAAAAGCAGGCCGCCGGCGAAACATTTAAAGGCTTGGTCTTGTGGAGTATCCGCGCGCCTATCGAGGTGGACTTCATCCTTTCGCGCCACGGTGAAATGATTTGGGTCGAAGCAAGCGACGAGGTACGTCATGAGCGCTCCCTGCAGTACATGCGACCTGGCGAGACAGCCATATCACTCGATGAATTTAAGCGCCAGGAAGCGCTGCAGTGGAAACCGCAGCCTGGTATCTCCGAAGAGATACAAATGAACATCTCGTATGTTAAGTCGCACGCGACTAAGATGTTCGTGAATAATGAAGGCACTATTGATACCTTCCTGAAGAAAGCCGACGCTTTGATTCAGGACTTAGGTTAGGCTTCTTGCGTTCATGGACTTCAAGGCTCAGTTACAGGCGTATAAAACGGTCATAGACCAGGATATCGCAACATACGCCCAGCATGTCGCTTCCAGTACTAATGCCCAGTACGGCGCATATCCGAGCGACGTAACCAGCGTATTTTTGGACGTACTGGGCCGGGGAGGCAAGCGCATCCGCGGTGCCCTCGCCATGGTGGGCTACGAAATGTGCGGCGGGCAGGACCAGCAGATGATTGTGCGAGCTGCCACCGCGTTAGAGATGATTAATGCTTACATACTGATGGTGGATGATGTGCAGGACCGGTCGGTCATGCGTCGTGGTAAGGCGACTGCCCATGAGATGCTGGCTGATTACCACCGTGACCGGCAGCTCAAGGGCGATGCGGCACACACGGGGGTGAGCCTGGCGTTAAACGCTGCACTTGCTGGCAGCCACGCTGCACAAATGTTGCTGGCAGGTTTAAGTGTTGACGCCGAATTACGCGTGAAGGCCATCGGCATTATCAATCTGGCGATGGTAGTGACTGCGCACGGCCAAACTCAGGATATTATGAATGAATTGGTTGATCGCCCCAGCTTGGACGACCTGGAACACGTACTGGAGTGGAAGACGGCCTACTACACCTTTTTGAATCCATTGTGCGTCGGTATGGTGCTGGCAGGTGCCGGCTGTGAAGACACTGACGCCATTCGTGACTATGCGCTCCACACCGGCCGGGCTTTTCAAATAACTGATGACATCATTGGTGTCTTCGGTGACGACAAGCAAACCGGCAAGAACGCCATGGACGATATACGTGAAGGCAAGCAGACACTTTTAACCGATTATGCCTTTGACCATATAACCGATGACGACGCAGCATTTCTGCGTGCCATGTTAGGTAATGAGTCACTGACGACTGATGAGTTTGCACGCTGCAAAACTATTATTGAGTCTTCTGGCGCACTCGATAACGCCAGGGAAGCGGCAAGGCACCACATACGGACGGCTTTGACGGCACTTGATACGCACGCTGAACGGTGGAGTCCTGCCGGCGTCGGCTTTCTGCGTGATCTGGCTGGCTCATTGCTCGACCGTAGTGCTTAAGCTACAGTACCTATATGCAGCAGCCTCCAGACGAAGCGCAGATATTCCGTCAAGCCAGTACCACCTACTATTGGAGCTCCCGGTTTTTCCCCAAGACCGTGCGGGAGGACGTATTCAAGCTATATAGTTTTGTGCGAACAGCCGATGACTGCGTAGACAGTGTTCCCCAGCAACGGGCCGCCTTCAAGGCATTGCGCCGTGCCTGGGAGCAGGCGAGTGCAGACCCCCATTTTGATACAACCGTTGCACCTGATGACACGCTAAACGTGCGGGTGATCAAAAACATGGTGTACGTGTATAAAAAACATGGCTTTGACTATGCGTGGGTAACTGCTTTCCTGGACGCTATGCAGGCTGACCTGGATGGTAAGACATATGCGACCCTCGAGGATACACTCTGGTACGTGCACGGTTCGGCCGAGGTGATCGGTCTGATGATGGCAAAGATTATGAACCTGTCGCCAGCCGCCTATGAAGCGGCGATGCTCCAGGGGCGGGCCATGCAGTGGATTAATTTCATCCGTGATATGCACGAAGACGCTCTGCTGGGGCGGTGCTATTTTCCGGCCGAAGAACTGGTCCGTTTTGGGCTGCCGGACGTCAGCGCCGAAACCGCTGCGACGCACAAGGCACCCTTTAAAAAATTTGTGCACTTTCAGATTGCGCAGTATCAGGCATGGCAAACGGCAGCTAGTGCCGGCATGCATCACATTCCGCGCCGTCCACGCATCGCCCTCAAGACAGCTGTTGACATGTATAACTGGACGGGTAGGGTTATCGCACGTCGGCCACATGCGGTATTCGACGGCAAGATAAAACCAAGCCGCTACCGGGTAATTGGAACGGGCGTTAAGCACGTCTTTAGACCCAACCTATAGTACGACACAACATTGACATTTTGGCTCCAAAGTGCTAATGTTTATTTATGCAGGAACGCTTGGCGATTGCCGCTCAAAGTGCGCTTCCCGACTGCTCAGAAACTAAAACGAATGTAATGCGAGAATAAAATGAACGTTTGCTTTTTCTGTGCCGCCTCTGATGTAGACGTGCGCTATACCGAACCCGCCCGCCAACTGGCGCGAATGGTTGTTGAGGAAGGGCACACCCTGGTATGGGGTGGTTCCGACCGTGGCTTGATGCGCGAGATTGCCAGTGCCGCCCAGGATGTCGGTGGCAAGATAGTGGGCATTACCATGGAATCGTTAAAGCATACTGCCCGCCAGAATGCTGATGAAATGATTGTTACTGCCGACTTGGCAGAACGCAAGAAAGTGATGATGGAGCGCTCAGATGCTGTTATTACACTGGTGGGCGGCACGGGCACCCTCGATGAAATGACTGAGCTCTTCGAGCTACGCCGTCATGGTGTTCACAACGAGACACTGATTATCCTGAACACTGACGGTTTCTATGACGGCCTGAAAATGCAGTATGAGCGCATGAAACAGGACGGCTTTTTGGACCGTCTGCCGCGCCCCTTTGACCAGCTGATCGCCTTTGCGGACACTCCTGAGCAAGTGATGGAATTACTTGGCATGCCACCCACCCAGCCGTTCACTGACGGCGCTCCAATGCCTATCTCCAACGAAGCTATATAACAGAGGTAGATGAAGACTCGCCGCTATTGCTTATATTTGCATTTTGTGGTAAAATATATAGATGGTTATGACGGAGTACGCACCTCGGGTGGACGAGGGCCAAGTGCTTGCCGAGCGGCTGGCCGCCACTGCTGACGCCACTGAACAGTGGCGGCTCGTTCATGGTGCGCTACCTGGCGAAGCGCCAGTCTCACATTCGGTCACCGAGAGCGAGGCTCTCCTGTCATTTGCTGCTACTGCTGAAGGCTCTCGCTATGTACGGACCTATGCGCTTGAACGGGGATTGCAGGGGCTGCTGAACAGCGAACGAAGAGGGGAAGAGCTTAATGAAGAACAGCGGCAGATAGTAGAGCGATTCCGTCGGGTATTACCCAAGGACTATTTTGACCCCATCGCGCATTACTATGCTACCACCGCATACGGAGAGCGGGAGTGCCCGTGGCCCGCAGAGCATGCTCGGACAACACATTCTCCGAGCGATTATGGACATACCTACCAGCGGATGTTCATGAAACTGGCGCTGACGGAAGGCCTCGATGGTGACTTGGTTTCCAAGGATATAGACCGGGATGATTGGTCGGGCGTGTCTGTGACGGATGCTATACCGGTAGCGGCTGGCATGCTTGTCACTGATGCCATGCGCATGAATATGAAGGAGCTTACAAAAGCTCGTATTGTTGATAGCCTATCACCGGCAATGACCCAGGATGCCATGGACATCATGCTTAGTTTTAATAAGCCCGAATTCGAGGAGCGTGCACGGCGATTTAAGGAGACTGCTCCCTTGGCCCGGTTTACCCGTGCTGGTGGCTTGGAACACGACGGCCCGATTGACTTCCTATACAATCTCCCGGATATTGACCGGCAGCCATATGCAGAGGTATTTACCCGGCTATACGAGTCGGCATCAGTTCTTGGTGAGGCCTACCCAGTGCCGCCTGAGCTGCAGATGCAGATTAGCAGCGGCGCCGTACATCTACTGGCAAATGCACTCTTTGCGGTGCAAAAGCATATTCAGCGGGGATACCGGACGGATACTTCTATTAGTATTCACGATGTGTTTACTATCCCGGTCCACTTTAAGGACGACGAGCCTTTACAGCTACTGACCAAACTCGACCATGTCTTCCGTAAAATACATCATGTGGCAACGACCGCTGATAGCCGCGCACTACCGGCCGCTGAAGGTGTTGAAGGTGGCTTTACGATCGATCGTATTGCCGCCATCAACAGTGTTTTGCCGCCAACAGTGGCGCTGTATATACGTCCGGAAGGTGCTGCATCCTTTGATCCACTTTACGAGTATGGCAGGCACGGCAAGGGTGTTGGTGCCTCAATAAATATAATCTCGCAGGTAGATGATATGACGCTGCTGCCGCTTGCAAAAGTGGGCGGTAGCCACGATACCATCTCTATTAGGCTCGACCGCGAAGCTGGGGATAAGGTGGCGTTGGACGTTGGTTCAATTCTGGGGGCTCCGGGCATGTTTGGTACTCAGATTGGCTATCTGCTAGCTGTCGGTAATCAGATACGCGGTAAAGCCACGGGAAAGGAGATTGGCCTGAACCATGTGCGTGAGTGGATCGAACAGGGTTACGGTACCTCCAGCGCCTTTGCAACATTGGCAAAGGGCGCACAGCGCATGCTGGACTCTAAGCGCTGTACAGAAGCTGAACGGTCGGCTTATATGCGTGGGTTGAGCTTGTCATCGGCTGCACGGATGCTCTTGGCCGCTAACTGAAACACCTGACGGAAACTTTCAGCTATCTGCGGACTTTCGATAAGTATTCCCATAGCTTCCTCGCCGTATGAGATAAAGGCTACTTTGTCGCCGGCAATATTCCATTCCACTGGTGCAGTGTAGTCATCCTCGTGTACCCAGGTACGGACCATGCCATCTTGTTGGTCAATATCAGGATCATGGTTGGCGCTCGGTACATCTGGCGTGATCGAGATAGTTTTAATGCCCATTGCCCGGCGTTTCTTTTTAAGTTGGCTAAAGAATTCGGGGTCGTAATACTTTAAATCGGCAGGGCTGCGGAGCAAGTGAAAGGTCTGTCCCGTTTTAAGTATCTCGGTAAATATTTGGCGCATGCCTTCTTTGCCTTGGAAGAAGCGGATGCCGGCTTGTTCAGAGTGGGCAAAATAATAGTCCAGCATAGACGGTAGTGCCGCATTGAGCTTGCTTTCCTGTAGCTTAACGGCCGCTGCTTTATCACGGATAAGCTTCTCCAGCGCGGCCGGGCTGGTGGGGTAGTAGTGCTGCTTTTTACCATTCTGGTCTTTGACGGCGAGGCCCAAATCGCAGAGTTTATCGAGTACCTTATAGGTGTTTGAGCGACTCTCGTTAATATGGGCAGCGATAGCAGGGGCACTGGCTGAACCCTTTTCAATGAGGGCTTTGTAGGCAAGGGCCTGCGGATTTGTTAATCCTATGTCTTCAAGGAGCTGGATGTCCATACTCTTATAAGATAGCATATTATGCGTTTTTTGTGAATATATTATTCACAAAACGTGTTTACCCTCCTTGTATATTTACAAAATAAGAGAATAATGTTGTGAGTAGTTTTTATAATAATTGACCGAGAGAGTAGTGACATGAGTGAAACAGTATCCCAAGCGCGCGCAGACGTACTCCCCCAAGACCTGACCCTCGTCGGCGTCCCCGAAGAACGTATTAATGCTGCTGAGGCATTCCTGGCCGAACGCGTAAACCACCCAACCCGTGATGCGATCGCAGCGCACCAGGACCGTGCGTTGCAAGCACCAGGGCCTGATGTACGTGGTCGCCTGCGCAGTCTGGCCGAACTATCGTACGCCACCTATAACACCCGCGAAATGCAGGGTGGGGTAGAGCGCCAGAAGCTGAAGCCAGACCAGATTGACTGGGCGGCCTTGGGCTTCTCCCATATGATGGACCAGCAGAGCGCATCTGCTCAGAATATGCTCCGCTGGGGCGACGAACTTGGCATGCTGCACGGCCTTGAGCCAGTTCACGACAAGTACGATATCCGCAGTGCCCTGGGTGCCTTCGGCTTGTCGGCCCTGCACCGTGTACAGCTGATGAACGGCCACAGCCTGAGTGTTCCAGGTAAGGATGGCAGGTTGCCACTATCACAACCAAATGACCTGGCTCACCCCGCATATGCTGCCCGTGATGGATTGTTCGTGGGTGTCGGCGCCAGCCGTCCTGTTGCTGAGGCCGAGGCTAAAAAAGTAGCTGATTATGCGCCTGATGCTAAGCGTGAGTTCGACCTGATGGTTGCCGCTACTGAGTGGGTGCTGCAAGCTGATGGACGCAGGGTTACCAAAAAGGTGCGTCCTTTTGTTAACACCACCTATGCCCAAAAAGACCCTACCGATCTAGCCCAAGTCGTAACGCATGAGGTAGACGGTGGTAACGCACTGCACGTAAACCTGTATGTGCCCACGCCAGCCACCGCCAAGCGTGGCCGTGCTCAGACACAGCACACCTACGCACTGCTTCGCGACACGTTAACTGCTATGCACTTGGCTGAGCCGGGTGATCGCATGCTGACCACCACGAACGCCCACTTCAACCCATTCCAAAAAGCCGCAGCCATGGCAGAGCTGGCCTTGCGCGTCGGCATTGAAGTCGACATGGGCACCTTCAGTCCGTACGAAGCAGGCCTGGACCGTAAAGGTCATGAACTCGTTCCCGAACTGCACAGTGAGGTAAAGCACCTGGAAACGTTACAGGCGGCAATTGATATCGCCCGTGGCAACCAGCTGTCATTTGTCCGTCGGTAACTAAAACATATAAGGGTGGAGTCACATAATGAGCACAACGATCACGAAACTAACAGATGTCTTACGGCAGCCCATTCCAATCCAGGCAACGGCGCGCCAGTTAAAGCAGGGGTACCGTACGTATCCTGTACTTACGGGTACCGAGCGCAATGCTGAGCCGCTGGTTGATATCGCACTATACGGTATCGCCGGACAGAGCTACTATTCACGTCCCAACCGTACGACCGGTGATGCCGTACCAGGCATCGACCCTGTCATTCGGGTGCGTAAAAGTATTGCCGAACGGCTGGCAGCAATCAACCATGCGCTGCAGAATTCGGAAGCAGTGCGTGAGCTGTTCGGTGGTCCGGTTGAGCTGTACGTAGAGGAGGGAACCCGTTCGCTGGCCCTGCAGGAACAACTGTACAACCAAGTGTTCCCGGCATTCATTGCCAGCAGCCACCCCAAGCTCACACCAGAGCAGGTACTGGCTGAGCGTGATAAGCTGATCGCTCGACCCGCGACTGTCAGCAGCGTACCACCGCATGCTACTGGCGGTGCCATTGATATCGCCCTTCGCCATGCGCATCCCGACTTGTGTTATGTTCCCAAATCGCTGATACCTATGGGCCGCAAGACCGGTATCAGCACGGTTGCTCAACCTGACTACTACGAGCAGAAGCAGACGCCTACTCATCCTGAAGAGCGGCTGCGCCGTAACCGTCGGATCTTTTACTGGGTAATGCGGGGCGCTTTGCAGCAGGATGACACCGGTTTTGTGTGCAACCCGGATGAGTGGTGGCACTGGTCGTATGGTGATCAGATGTGGGCTGCGCTCACGCAGGCCCCAGCGGCATTCTTTAGTGAAATGGAGCAGAAGGCATGAGCATGCGGACAATGGAGCAAGATGGCCTTGTCATCGTGCAGAGCAGCCTGCTGCTTGAGGCAGGTGTACCGCACGGCTGGTTTGATAGCAGTTTAGGGAATACCCAGTTCCGGCCGGATAACCCGTTTAACGACCCTGAGTATGTGCCGTTACCGGTTATACAGGAACGTCGGGCACGAGCTTGCGGGGCACTTGGCCTTGATGTTGCCCGCCTGGTGACGACGAGCGGCTTGGTGCAGACGGATATTATCCAGCGCGTAGACGAGCGTCACGCGGGCAGTGAAGCGGGAAGGGCCGACGGTTATGTTACTAATACCCCCAATCTGCCTATCGCCATTAACGCTGCTGACTGTTTGCAGACGGTCATGTACGAGCCGAGGGCGCAGGCGATGGCTGTGGTACATTCCGGTGGTGCGGGTACAGCCCTCCGGGTATTGCCGAAGGCGGTCGCCCTTATGCGGCGCGAGTATGATGCCAGACCGGCCGATATGATAGTAGGCATTGGCCCTTCAATCAGTGGTGACAGCTTTATACCAAGCAGGGCTATTGACGGGTATCAAACGAGTGAGCTTACCGATCCTGACATTATCACCGTACCGCAAGTGGATGGCCGGCTCGGCTATGACGTTGGTGCCACGGCCGTGCGGCAGTTACGCAAATCAGGCGTGCTGCTCCGGCACATAGACATCAGTAACATCGACACGTATACCAATGAAACGTACTACTCCTGGGAACGGGACCGTGAAAGTAATCCGGCGGCATCAATGCGCCGTCAGCCATTAATTGCAGCATTGCCCGTAGCCTAGGCTTTGGCCTGGAGCCGCTTTTCGCGGTGGAGATGAAGCACTGCCTTACGGCGGTGCTTCTTGTCATGGCGCTGGAACTCACGGATCAGTATAAACAAGGCGGCTGCGCCTACGGCGTACATCCAGTCAATGGCACTCAGGCTGGCTGACTTGAAGTAGGGGGCAATCCACGGGTTGTAGATAATGTTGAGCACGCAGAAGAGCGAGAAGCTTATCGCCAGCCATAACTGCTTATTGTGCAGCTGGTAGCGGCTGAATAGGCCGTGGATAGTACGGCGCTGCAAGATGTTACTCAGTTGGCAGAGCACGATGGTCAGGTAGGCGAGGGTGGCCGCTTTCCAGTGCAGGAGGCTATCGGTAGGTACGTTGCCAGCAGGCATATCATACCGGCGGAAGAACAATAGGTAGTTAATAAAGGCGAACCCACCGATCAGCAGACCACACCATACCAGATCCAGTATGGCCGTCCGATTGAGGATGTGGTCTTTGGTTTTGCGGGGATGTTGGCGCATCAGTTCGCCATCGGCTTTATCTTTACCGAGGGCGGCAATAGGGAACAGCTCTGCAATCAGGTCGATGGCTAAAATCTGCATGACTGACAACGCCAGTGGTATATGAAATACAGTAGCCGCCGCCAGACTCAGCAGCATCACAATAAGTTCAGCGGCGTTGCTGGTGAAGCAGGCGAGGGTGCTTTTGCGAATGTTCTGGAAGATAGTGCGTCCTTCTTGGACGGTGTGCATCAGCGTATTGAAGCTATCGTCAAGCAGAATAACTTCGGCTGACTGTTTGGCCACATCGGTACCAGTTACGCCCATAGCTACCCCAATATCAGCATGCTTAAGGGCTGGTGCGTCATTGATGCCGTCACCCGTTACGGCGACTACTTTGCCGCTGCGCTGTACCAGTGTAACGATACGCAGTTTGTCTTCCGGGGCGACGCGTGAAAAGATAACGCCGCCACGTTGGGCCAAGTGTGACACTTGCGTATCGCTGAGGCGCTGCAGTTCCTCGCCGGAAACAACAATGATGTCCTTCGGATCTTTGGTCAGCTTGGCCCGCACAGCGATAGCCTTGGCGGTTACGGCGTAGTCCCCCGTGATAATCGATACCCGGATATGAGCGTGACGGGCTGCCTCCATGGCGTTGGGTACTTGCTCGCGAAGGGGGTCGATCATGGAAACCATGCCTACCCATATCAGCTCTTGTTCAGCGGTATCGATGGTGAGTTTGTTGGCGACGGTGCGGGGCGGCAGCACGCGGTAAGCAAGGCCAAGGTTGCGCATCGCCTTGCCGGCCAGTTGTTCATTCTGCTTCAGTAGGAATTCCCGCTCTTTGCGGGTCAGCCGACGGACCTTGCCGTGATCGGCAATATGCGTACAGCGTTCCAGGACGCTCTCCGGGGCGCCTTTTACGAACAGCTGGAGTTCTTTTTTGGGCCCGGCCCGGCGGAGGGAGCTCATGCGCTTGCGCCCAGAGTCAAAGGCAAACTCTTTTAGTTCAGGGTACCGGTGATCGAGTGTGTCTGGTTCGAAACCACCCTTTAGGCCGAGCGTAATAAGGGCGCCTTCCGTGGGATCGCCAACAGTGTACCATGAGGAATGGTCGTCGTCGGGTGGACTAACCCGGGCGTTGCTGGCGAGTACACCGGTGGTGTACACCAGTTCCAGTTTGGATGCTACGGCTGCGGATAGGGCTTTGCCCCGGGTATCGGTTACGGTGCCCGAGGGCTCATAGCCGGTGCCACTCACCATGTATGTCGTGCTACCGACCAGTATCTGCTCAACGGTCATTTGATTTTTGGTCAGTGTGCCGGTTTTATCGGTGAGGATGACATTCGTGGCGCCTAGCCCTTCCACGGCAGATAGTTTCTTTACCAGAGCCCGGGCTTTGGCAAGTTTGTTAGCTGCCTGGGCAAGGCCGGTGTTAATCTCCGCAGGCAAGCCCTGGGGAATAAGCGAGCTGGCGATAGCTATTGCAAACAGGAAGGCATCGGTAACGGCAAGACCACTAGCGATGGCGATTGGCAATAATATGGCGCAGAGCAGGACGGTACCTTGTGTCACGCGCGTAGCGATATTGTTCATTTCTTTTTGCAACGGGCTCGCAGTGTTGGTTATGCCTTGACTGAGGTTGGCTATACGGCCCAGTTCGGTACGCATACCGGTGCCGATAACCACGCCGATACCGGTACCAGTGGCGACCGTCGTACCCATGAAGACCAGGTTGTGGCGGTTGCCGAGCGGCACGGGGGCAGTGATGGCATGGGTAAACTTACGGCTGGGCTGGCTCTCCCCGGTAAGCGCGAAGTCATTAGTACTGAGTTCCTCTTCTTCCAGGATGCGCAGGTCAGCCGGTACGGCCATACCAGCCTCGATGTAGACCACGTCACCAGGAACAAGGTTAGGCGAGGGGACAGAGATTGTTTTACCACCGCGGACCACGGTTGCCTCGGCTACGACTAACCGCTCAAGTGACTCCATGATCTTTCCAGCTTTAAACTCCTGAAAAAAGCCGATAGTAGTGTTAAAGAACACCAGCACCAGCAATACAGCTGCAGTCCGAGGGTCTTCGAGAAAGTAGGCGATGACACTGCTGACCAGCAGGAGCGCGATCATGAGGTCCTTAAACTGCCGCAGGTACGTGGAGAGGGCCGACTCTTTATGCTTTGATACCAAGACGTTTAAGCCGTACTTTTGCCGTCGCTTGGCCGCTATATCGGCGGGCAGGCCTTCTTTTTGGGAGCGAAAGTCTTGCAATGTCTCCTCGGTTGAGAGGCGATAATAATCCCGTACAGTAGGCGTAGTCATTACATAAGCATTATACGGGAACGCGATGCTGCCGTACACTAGTAAGCATCAGCTATGCGATGGTTTTACGCCCTATTTAATTTAGCCATACTTACAACGCCTTTGGCAGGGTACATACTCTGGCGGCCCACCTTCTGGCTGGGCTGGCGCCGGCTGTTGCGGGCCTGGCTCATTGTTTCTGGCGCTTGGATTGCCCTCGATATCTACAGTGTTTCACAGGGGTGGTGGCGCTATAATAGCGATTACATTCTTGGCCCCAAGATTGCGGGCTTGCCACTCGAGGAAATCGCATTCTTTTTTGTAGTACCGCTAGCGTGCGTTATTGTGTTCACCTTAGTACGCCAGTATGTTCCGGGTACTATCCGCCAGGCGTATGCCCGCTATATGCTGCTAGCCCTGGGCATTGCTGTCTGGTTCTTTATAAACATCTATCAGGATAGGCCACGCACTGGCCTGGATGGCTTCCTGGTGCTTTTTACGATACTCGTCCTCTGGCGTTCGCGTCTTACGACCACGGTGGCCTTTTGGTACTGGAACGCACTCGTTCTGACGCTGTGCCTGGTATTTAATACGATGCTCACCGCATTGCCAGTGGTGATCTATGACGAATCGCTTATGAGCGGTCTCCGGCTGGGGACGATTCCTGTCGAAGACTTCCTGTACAACTTCAGTCTGCTGAATTTGTTCCTTTTGGTGGTATTGAGCGACGGCTTAAGACTGCGCCGGCTATGGCCGCGCAAATAGTGCCAGCAAGCAACCAAAAACCGAAGTAGGCAATCAGGCCATCTTCGAAGCTAAAGTGGGCTACCAGGGTGTCGCCTATCTGTTCTTTTCCCAGGCTAATGAGGGTAAGCGGGCCAAAGGTTACCCTATGAGCGATGCCAAGCCCGGCATTTTGTGCAGCGACGGCTTGCTGCAAGAGCAGCACAATCCATACCAGCACACCGGCTTGCAGGCCGAAGGCTGCGCCACGCGACAGTACTCGTACGGCACGGTAATTATTGGGCATGATTACTCCAGAAAAATGGATTACGTTTGTATTCGATGCCCAGTGAGGCTATCAGAGCTATGGCTGCCACACCCAGCATTGCCGCTGTGGCATGAGCAGACCAAAAAGAGGAGTAGGAGGGCAGTCCGACCAACAAAGCCAGGCAGAGTAGTGTCGCTACAATCTGGCTTGTTATATTACCGCGCATAGGGATAATAAGTGTACTCGCAAAAAGACCGGTCGTCACCCCACTTATGCTAAATATCACAAGCTCGGCAATACCATGCCCCTGGCCATGTGCTGCCCAAAGCAGGGGACCCACCACGGCCACTGAAGCGAGCGCCATGCTGGCAACCTGGCACAGTACAAACCGGTAGCTGCCGGTGAGCTGCGCTATCTCTGCCGGATTGCGCCGTCTGGTAATGCCACGAAAATCTGACGCACAAGAAGCAATGAGCAGACCAACTAACGAGAGGGGTATGACTATCCCCATCTGCTCAAAACGAACTGCGGTAGCCGCCATGCCGACGCTCAGCCCCAGGGTTGTAAACAGACTGAGCCTGGTTGTGCTGTGCCGGAGCACTTGCACCAGATGCCATAGCGCAGAAGAGGGCAACACTAGGCCGATATGCCGCACCCGCTTGGGACTGGTTGCAAGCCGGTGTAACAGTGTGCCACTGTGCGTAAAACGCAGTATCAGCACCGAGCAACCAATGAGCAGCGTACAGGCGGCAACGGTTTTGTCACTTGCCGTAGCACCAGGGCTGGCAAGTATGCCGGCCAAGCGGTATTCGCCGTACAACAACAGCGGTAGAAGGCTGAGTGAGAGGACCGCTCGCCCGCGAATGGTGCCGTACAGCAGGCCAAACGCGCTCCATACGCCGAATAAGCCGCTGAGTACCAGGGCGCCTGGCTGGATGCCGAGCCGCAAGAGTAGCACGCTGAGTGGCAAGCCGCCGGCCAATAGCGCAAAGCCTGCACATATAAATTGCGGCATAAAAGCGAGTCGCCAGAGTGCTGCTTTAGGAAGGGGAAGGCTCGCGAACAACCGCAATAGCACATCAGTGCCGCCTGGTGACGATATGCCATAACTGGCGAGCAGGCTTGCCAGTACCAGTAGCTGCATCGCTCCCATGCCTGCAAGGGGCAAGCTTGCAGTTTCCGAAAGGGGCGTAAGGGGTAGGGATGCGATACTGCTGTAGATGGCGATACTTACGCAGCCGGTCAGCAGGGCCAGCGTGCTCAGTCGCCAGTATACCGCTCGCAACGGCTGGGTGCTGCCTCGCCCGAAAGTAGCTGCCAGCACGGCTGCCGTAGCGGTCATGGCGTTACCCCATTTGTGGCCAGCTCAATGAAGAGCTGCTCCAGACTCCCGTGGCTTGCCACCAGCTGTACCGTTGTCCCGTATGCCGCCGCTTGGCCTTGCAGGAGCAGTAGTACCGTTGTCGCCATACGTTCCGCCCACCATAGGTCGTGGGTAGCGGCCACAACAACTGCCCCTCGCTGCAGCTCGTCACGCACCAGTTGTTCGGCGGCAAGGATAGCTAAAGGGTCCAGGCCATTGCGCAACTCATCAATAACCAGCAATTGAGGCTGATGCATTAAGGCGGCAATCAGCTGCACCTTCTTTTTGTTGCCATGGCTCAGCTTGCCCAATGGCTGGCGCCAGGCAGTAAAATGCAGCCGCTCGGCAAGCGCTACTGCACGGGCAGCCATGGGCGTACGTGCACCGGCTTTGCAATATATACGTCGCAGCAGTCCCACGTATTCTTCTGCGCATAGCTCGGCAATCAGCCAGGCATCATCATCGGGGACAAGCCCTATGGCCGCGCGGATTGTGTGGAGGCCTGCCGGGATAGGCTGCCCGTACAGGCTTATACCCCCGGTAGTCGGTGCAAGGAGGCCGGTCATGCATTCTATGAGCGTTGTTTTGCCACCGCCGTTGGGACCGGTGATACTGAGCAGGGTTCCTGGCGGAACAGTCAGGGTGGGGAGGGTAAGGGTGAATGTCGTGCTTCGTATGACTGAAAGATTGTGAATATCCAGGCTCATGGACGGCTCTGGCGCAGTATGCGGCCGGTAGTGTATACAATTTTTCCATCTGCCGTCCACGGCAGCAAACTGACCGCATGAAACAGCCCTAGCAGCGCCGCTATTCCTATGCCCACGGACAGGCCAAAAACTCCGGCCATGCCCGCTACCACACCGCAGAACCCTATGCCTGCCACAGGGCCGGCAAGTGCTATCGCTCGTTCACGCCGTGCCGTAAGTTTTGGGTGTAGCACAGCAATGCGCAAAGCGCTTTGTAATACGCTGCATGCTGCACTGTATGCCCGCACCCTCCACATATGCGCCGCCTCATGCACCACGATACTTGCTATAAACAGTATGAGTCCCGCCGTGGATGCGCTAGCAACTGCAGCGGGCGTATATAATCCCATGCCCGCTACTAATATGCTCGTAATGAGTATCGCTACGCTGAGCGGTGCGCAGGCTTTCAGGGATGCTATAGCAACCCATCCTGCGGTAGCCGGAAAGCGGTAGGCAAGGGATGCATAGCGTGCGCCGACAACTGCATGCAGGCATCGTTTTTGCAGTGCTGCCAGCTGCAAGGTAAAGGGACGGTGCCGCCGGAGGGCTCCCATGCTTACCAGGAAACTCAAGAGCTTATGACACTCCAACGGTGACACATGCGATCTGTTTGCTAGGTCCATGAGTGCCGCATAGGTGCACTGGTGTTCAAGTGCCCGCAAAATGTATACACCCGCACCATGTACCCTATGGCTGGCGCCCAATGCGCTATCAATCAGGTGACCATTGGCCAGCGTAAAACCTGGCGCCAAACATAACACGTCTGTATCCAGCAAGAAGGGCAGGCGGCTATTGGCAGATAATTTCGACGCGCTTTTGGCTGACATTGACACCCACACTCTTAATCTTTTGCCATCCGCACAGCAAGATCGCCGCCGCCGCCAAGCCACCAACTGCAATGACAAAAGCTAGGGCAATAATAATAGGACCCGCTTCATTGGTTGCGTATTCAACATGCGGATCGATGGTAATGAGATTTGTGTACATACATTATTCCTCTTATGGTTCGTAACAGCAGCACAATAAGAACAGTTGCCCTGCGTGTCAAGGACTGGCATAATGCCCCCTAATGACAGAGGTTGTACGTTTAGCGGAGGGTGGATCCGAGGCTTGCCGTGAGCTGCCTGACGCATTGGCGGGTGGAGAACCTGATGTATATGAAGTAGCAGCCGCAAACTGGACGCCTGACGCCACTGTACTGATAGCGAGTACTGCACTCAATGCATATGTAGCAAAATTAAATACTCCTCTCTTAAGTGATGCTGAAGTGATACAGCTCGCGCGTTCCTACGAAGCTGGCACAACCGCTGGGCGGCTGCTTATGGCGCTCGGCACTGACCTTAGGGAGCCGCCTGCAGGGACTAGCGATCTGCCCCCTAATGTTGAGAACCGTCCTGCTACATTTGACTTAATGGTTGCAGGTCTTATTGAAGACTCTCAGATAATGAATAAGAAGGAGCGGACGCCTGCCGAAGCAGCAGCAATCGTGCGGGACATATTCGCCTTAGCCGGCCGTATTGCGCTCCACAATGGCATGGACCCTGCCTACTTACTGCCGGAAGGTTTTCAGCAAGCCGATACTACTGACTATCCCACCATATCCGAGTTGCGCTTCATATCTCAACAGGGAATGCATGACCGCAACAGATTTATCGAAGCTAACCTCAGGCTGGCAGTGAGCGTTGCAAAAAAGCGGCTCAGTACCCTCAAAAAGCTGCCAATGGCCGATCTGGTTCAGGAGGCAAACATTGCCCTCATGTACGCCTTTGACAAGTTTGATTACAAAAAAGGTATAAAGTTCAGCACCTATGCCACCATCTGGATAGACCAGCATCTTGATCATGTGCTGGCTGATGGCAACAGCGCCATGCGGCTTCCGTATCACATGAGCAAAGCAATCAAGCGTGTTGGCGTTATTCAGGACAATTTGCGCCAAGCATGGGGCAGGGAACCGTCTATTGAAGAAATTATTGCTGCCGATACAAGTAAAAGGACGACAAAAAGATTAACGCCAGCGCTTGTGCGGGATGTACTCGATCACCGGCGGGTGATGTATGACTATTCGCTGAGCACGCCATTGGGTAATAACAGCAAGACGATTGAAGATATTGTCAGCAACGTAGCAGATCCAGAACATGAGGAGTCTGCCGAAGAACTATTCGTCATTGAACAGGGTATTGACGCCACACGTGCCATTGACGAGCGTTTGCCACAGATACTGCGCCTTCGCTACGGCAGGGGGCACCTGCACAGTGAGATTGCTCAAAAGCTCGGATTAAGTCCTGCGCGTATCAGCCAGCTTGAGAGCAAAGGGATTGCATATATCAGATCGCAAGTAAGAGCGCTGCATAATGAGGCCACGGCTTAGTCCTCTGTCCGTATCTGTCGTATACTGAAGGCATGAGTAAGAGACTGGTAATCATCGACGGAAAGTCCGTATTTTATCGCGGCTACTATGCCATGCCCAATTTGACTACCAAAGACGGTACGCCAACCGGTGGCGTCTATGGGTTTGCCGTACTGGCCCTGGAAATCGTAAAGCGGCTGAAGCCTGACTACGTATGTGTGGCCTGGGACAAGAGCAAAACTAATATACGGGCCCGTTTGGCCTTATATCCCCAGTACAAGGCAGGTCGTAAAGCACCGCCAGCGGATTTTTATGAACAGATTCCGGTTTTGCGCGACCTGCTGGACAGCTTGGGGTGGCCACTCTACGAGGCGGATGACCTTGAAGCCGACGACCTGATGGGCATCTTTGCCAAGCAGGCCGGTAAAAAGGGTGTCGAAAGCTATCTTATTACCTCCGACCTCGATGTGCTGCAGCTGGTGAACGCCCATACACACATCTACACCCTCAAAAAGGGTCTTACCAATATAGATCTGTTTAATGAGGCTTCATTCCGCGAAAAATACGGTATCGGCCCGCATCAATGGGTGGATGTAAAAGCACTGAAGGGTGACTCCTCTGATAATATTCCCGGCGTAGCTGGTATTGGCGAAAAGACCGCCCTGGAGCTGATTGATAAGTACGAAACGCTTGATGGCGTATACGAGAATATTGATCTGTTGAAGCCGGCGCTCAAGGCCAAGCTTGAGAAAGACAAAGACATGGCTTATCTCAGCAAACAGCTCGTAACGCTGATTGTGGACTCCGATGTCGAGATTGACCTGGATAAGGCCAAGCTGCAGGACGGCGTGTCGCCGGAATTTGTAGCCATGCTGCGTAAGCTGGAGTTCCGTCAGCTGTTGCGCCAGGCTGAAGCTGAGCTGACTACCGAGCAGATGGACGTGGCTACCAAAGATGAGGTGACCATTGAGCCAGCAACCGAAAAGCCATTTACCGCCATGGATTACACCGGCAGTGAGCCCCGTGTGGTAACGGCCAGTCCCGATGCGAGCGCGTTGTGGGTAAGCGCCAAGCCTGGCGAATTCTCCCGTATATCTGTCGATGACTTAACACAAAAGGACGCTGATATTCTCGCGAGCGGACCAATTATCGGCCACAAACTCAAGCATATGCTGCGGGCGTTATTGGCAGGTGACATTACCTGGGCGGGTACGGTCGGTCACGATGTCGGCATTGCCGCTTTCTTGCTTAACTCTTTGCGTCGTTCATTGGAGTTGGGTGATATTTTAGATGTTACCCTGGATGCTGATGATGCAGGGAAGGCGATTGCAGCTGTATGGACTGCCTATGAGCAGCAGACCGCCGAGCTGGACAAGCTTCCCGACATCAAAAAGCTCGCTCACGACGTGGAATTCCCAACCATCAAGCTGTTGGCGCTCATCGAGCACCGCGGTATTCTGCTCGACAGCGAATACCTGAACGACATGAGCAAAAAGTTTGAGCAAAAAATCGGTGCCTTGGAGCGCAATATTTATGCACATGCTGGCAAGGAGTTCAAGATTGGCTCACCAGCCCAGTTGGCTGATATTCTCTACGAAACGCTGCAACTGCCGACTATGGGTATCAAGAAGGGTAAGACTGGCTTCTCGACCGGTGCGGCCGAGCTGGATAAGCTGCGTCATTTGCACCCCATCATAAACTTGATTACCGAATACCGGGAGTACACCAAGCTCAAGAGCACCTACATCGACGCCTTACCCAAGCTCGTTGATGCCCAAGGCAAGCTGCACACTACGTTCGCCCTCGATGTTGCGGCTACCGGCCGGTTGAGTTCGCACGACCCTAACCTGCAGAACATTCCCACCCGCACCGAGCTGGGACAGGCTATCCGTACGGCATTCGTGCCGGCCGAAGGGCACGTGTTCGTCAGTGCCGACTACAGCCAATTTGAACTGCGCTTGGCAGCAGCAATGGCTGATGACCAGGGTATGATTGAGGCCTTCAACAATGACATCGACATTCACGTGGCTACCGCAGCGCAAGTCTACGATGTGCCACTCGAGGATGTGACCAAAGATATGCGCAGCCATGCCAAGACGGTTAACTTTGGCATTATGTACGGCATGAGCCCTCATGGCCTCAGTGCGGCCACTGGCATGAACTTCATGGAGGCTAAAGAATTCATTGATAAGTATTTCGCCACCCGCCAGCCTATCAAGCAATACATGGAGCACATCGCCCAGGATGCCCTGGAGAAGGGATATGTGGAGACCATGTTTGGTCGCCGCCGCCCGACTCCCGATATGAAGAGCAGTAACTTCATGGTCCGTGAGGGTGCCAAGCGAGCGGCTATCAACATGCCAATCCAGGGAACTGAAGCTGACCTTATGAAAATGGCGATGCTCAAAGTTGAGGAGCGGCTGGACGGCCTCGGTGAACAAATCTTGCAAATCCACGACAGCATCATGGTGGAGTGCCCGGCCGAACACGCCGAAAAGGTCGGTGCTATCCTCAAAGAAACCATGGAGACCATCCACAAGCTATCCGTTAAGCTCAAAGTAGATGTAAAGACTGGCTCCAACTGGGGTGAGCTGTAGAGGACCGATGGATCTTATGGAAGAGCTGATACAAGAACGTATTACCCGCGCCAAGGAACTGCCAGGTATTGTGCGCCACGCGGCCATAGCCACCGTTAATGAAGACGGTTCGCCACACAACACGCCGGTATTCGCTACTTTTGACGACCAGTTTAATGCGTACTGGTCGTCTTCTCCCGATGCGCTGCACTCACAGAATATCGCCCGCACGGGGCAGGTGTTTATTGTGCTCTTTGACAGTACGGGCCAAGGCGGCGGTCTGTTTATGCGTTGTACCGCCAGTCTGCTCGAAGGTGATGCGATTGTCCGTGGTCTGGCAGCCATTAATGCTAAGCGTGCTGCCATAGGCCGTCCGGCAATTGAACAATCTATGTTCCAGGCTGACAGCCCGCAGCGCCTGTACGAAGCAGTGCCAGCGCAGCTGTGGGTGAACTACGCTGAACGCGACAGTGCAGGCAGGGTGCTCCGCGATATCCGCCACGAAATTACTGTTGCTGAGCTTGTAAGATAATCTGCTGAGCAGCATGCCTGTATGGGGCATACTGCAGGCATGGATGAACAACTTGCTCGACAGCTCACTCGCCAGTTAAAGATTCTGAATACCTGGCTGATGCTATTGACCGGTGTATTTGTTATAAGTATGGTCATTATCGGCGTGCTGTTGTTCAAGGTTGTAACTTTTGTGAACGACACCAGGAACCGCATTACTGACGTGCAAACCAAAGCCGAGGATTCGCTGAATATACAAAAGAAGCTGTGCGATGACGATGGCACAGCTTTCTTCCAAAAGAGCAGCCTGTGTGACTAACGGGGTTGGGGGATGGCCGCCAGATGGGTGCCGTCCGGTGTAAGCTTTACGCCATCCAGTAGCTCAAGCATCGTTAAGCGCCCCGCCATGATACTTACGGCAATGGCTTCTTCCTGGGTGAATGGTACGAGCTCCCGTAGAAGCGTTCCGTCAGTGGGTAGGCTGTCATACACGGGCACGAATGACCGGCCTACAATAAAAGCCGGGTTGTCAGGTGCTGTGTAGCTGATTTGCACACCAGCACCGGTTGCACCCCCGCGTGCTGTGCGCCGCCTGCGGTACACGTCAGCAGTCCAGATTGCGCCATCTACCTCATCGCCATTGCGTGCCGCTTCAAACATAGCTCGCATGCCAATTTCTAGTGTCATAAGCTCGGCGCGGTTTTCTGAGCGCACCTGCTCAAATAACGTCGCCGCAGGCGAGGGGTTTGTATCTCTTCGGGGTAATCGTGATCCACTCATACCTCTCACGATACATGGATTATTGATTACAATAAGTGATTTGCGTCACGTCAACTAGGTGATGTAGCTGCAATATGGAGGACGGGCAGGAGGGCTGCTTCTGCCATATCATGCCGGCTGTCCTTGAGGGGCGGTCTGCGGTGCATGGCCTGTAGCCGCTGTTGCCGTATCAGGGCCAGGGCGTCTGCGCAGGCGCTCACAACGTCGACAGGCAGTACCTCTTGCTCGGCTGCGGCAACTTCAGCTCGTAACAGCGCGCTTACGGTAGCGGTCAGCGGGTTGCGGTGGCCAAAAGATTTAAGCTGTTGAAGCACGGCGCTTTCGGGCGCCGGCACTGCGGGGTCAGGCGATAATACTATGCTGAGTTGCATCAGCAGTGATTGCAGTGATTGCTGCACGACTGCCCGAGCGTGTGCAGTGTTGTGTTGCGGGGTGTGTACCAAGGTCTCCTCGGGGGTGTTAATATCCAGCGGCACCACAACCGGCTCGCTGAGCAGCTCCTGCACTGCCACTTGGGCGTCGGGCTGTGGACCGGTACTTCCGCTTGGGGGTGTCCATTCCTGCATGCTGATCACATTATTTTGTTCATCAGTTATTTCCAGCTGCGCATGCGTGGCTGCGGTGATAAATCCTTCATCAAGGACCAGTCCTGTCCGCACGCGCGTACGCTGTGGGTCCATAAAGGTATCACATGATTGTTTGCCAAAATGGGCGAATACCGCACAGGTCCCCACTAATTTTCTGCTCTGTATGTAGTGGTGAAAATCACCGAGGACCTTCACCTTGTCTCCATTGTCCGGCGAGGACGGCGAGCGAAATGCATACTGGCTATGTTTCTGAACGACTGCAGCCAAGCCATACACAGAGAGATCCTTGAGTTTTTTAGTCCCACGGCCTAAACGCGGCAGGAGGGTACTGTACTGGTGGATAAGGCCGGTCAGCGATTCGGTAATCTTTGGCGAGTGAGCGGGGTTGTAGGGGTCGCCACCTGGCTGGTAGGTAAAATAGTATCGATTAGCCAGCCGATCGGCAGCGATAAGCTTATAGCCGGGCACGATAGGGTCATTCTGAACACCCTTGAGCGACACGATCAAGTCTGCCGCTCCTTGAGGCTTACGCGGCAGTGCACCATCTTCACGCCAATCAAAATACAGCAACCGCAATGTACCCGGCCGAGGGTTAGCGTATTTTTCGACTATCCCGACAATTGTGTTTCGGTCGGCTTCGTACGCTTCATGGGTGAGATGTACGATACCGGCGTGCTGGTATTGGCTGACTTCATGCTCACCGTGTCCAGGCTGCATCGGCAGGGGTCGTGTGCCTTCTGGCATACGTTTAAGATAGTTAACGGCCGCCATAAATGCACGCGCACTGTCTAGTTGCATACCTTCTAAAATAGGCCTTAGAAACGTTTCCTTGGAGTGTCCTATGGCGTTTTCATAGACAGCACTAACAGACGGCAAGTCCTCAAGGCTAGCTGCCAGAGCATCTGCATAAAATTCACGCGACATTATGTTCAGCGCCTCGGTGTCACTCGTTTTTAAATTGGCGGCACCTTCCGATTCGTATGCTATAGCCATCACGTCATGCTTGGCAATAGGAGCGCCGGCAGGGTCAAGGTCAATGAGCTCAGCGCTTTCCGGGTTGTAGGTCTGCGTGGTGGGCAGTGCGGTCTCGCGCAGGCTATCAACTCTGCCCAAGACAAAACGCGCTACTGGGTTTGTGCGTGGGCTTTTGGGCGTGCGCTGCTGGATGCTTGTCTCGTCGTCCAGGAGCGATAGGCCTCTTTGTGCATGGCGCAATGCCATGGGGTGGGGGCGAGCTGGCTGGAAGGGATTCGCACCAATTTTAGCAGCCGACATTGCATAAATACCCGGCTCTTTGAGGCCGCGCTGAGCTGGCGTAAGCGGCGCCTCTTCGGCTTCTTTGGCCATACAGGCTTTCACCCACTTGCCGCCGGGCAATGCGCCTATGACTGCCTCAAACATTGTTTCGACCTCTGGCGTATGTGTAGCGGCAATCCGTTGGCGTGTAGCAAGGAGCTCGGATAGTCCCGATGGGAGCAGCAGAGCGGTAATATGCTCAAAGGTCTGCTCAGTGAGGTGTGACTGCGCCATCTCCATGAGCCCCCATTCGGGGCGGTCGATGTAGCCTGACCAAAAGAAGCCGATACCTTCTGGCTGGTCGCCGACTGGTGGTCCAAACCACATATAATCTACCACCATGCCGTAGTGGGCCAGTTTGTTTCTGGCGTGTTGGCTCGGCTCTTGTGCCTGGGCTGTCTCAATAATATGTTGGAGCCGCTGCTTTTGGGCTGTCATTGTTTCAGCGGGGTTCTCCGGGTTCACACAAGAAGACTGCACTATTTCATGCAGTCGGGTAAGCTCATCAGCGCCTTGCTCAATCTCTGGCCATGCCAGCAACTCAGACATAACGTATATTATTCAATATTTTTATATAAATTGCTAGTCCAAGCGTGCCTGAACACAAAGCGTACCTTTTATGTACAAATGCTGGAAAAATCACAGCTTATGCTTGGATTGTCATGGTATACCTAAAGTGGTAGGCGGATGGTAACCGCAGCCTTAACAGCAAAAGGGGGGAATATGCGCCAAGAATATTTTGCAGCTATGAGCGACGCTTATGTAATGACAGCAGCCGAGCAGCGCACCTTACGCAATAAAATGCTGGCCTTACGGCGGCATCACGTCCGCTGTATACACCAGCTACAGTGGCACCTGCGCCACGGACTATCTGCTGATGATCCGCAGTTCCGCAAAATAGAGAAGCGTATCCGTTCCCTCGAAAAACGTATCGGCGCCGCACAGCACCGCCTGGCACACGCCCATATATACGAGGATCTCACACAGCCACAAGTTACTCCAGGGTGGCGCGATATACGATTGGTATGCAGGTTATTCTGGCGACGGCTACGGCAAAAGCGCCATACTGTCTGAACGCCATAAAAATAGACGCCACAGGGACGTCTATTTTTGAAAGCAGTCTGCTTATTTACTGGTGTGGCGGCGGAATGCCCATGAGGCCACAGGAATGGCAATGGCAAGTAGCGCTAATGACCAGATGACTGACATTAATGCGTGGTCGCCAACCGGCCGGCCGATTGTCAGTGCACGGATAGCTTCAATGACATGCGTTACGGGCTGGTTTACCGCAAATGTCTGCAGCCAACCGGGCATGCTGTTACTTGGAACAAATGCGCTACTGGCAAAGGTAAGAGGGAAGATGATGATGAACGTTGCCCACTGCACACCCTCGATACTCTTAACGAACATAGCCAGAATGGCAGACAGCCAGGAGATGGCTAATGTGAACAGAAGCAGGATGCCAATGACCGCAAGCCAGTCCAGAGCGCTGGCATTAGGTCGGAAGCCCACTGCAAAGGCAACGATAGTCAGCACAGCAGCCGAAATAAGGTTGCGGGCGAGGTCAGAAATCACGTGGCCATTCAGCACTGTCCAGCTGCGCATCGGCAGTGACTTAAAGCGATCGACGATACCACGCGTCAGGTCGGTGGCAACACCAAACGCAGTAGTGGTAGCGCCAAAGGCCGCCATCTGCACCAAAATACCGGCGAACAGGAAGTTTACATAGCTCGTACCGGTCTCAATGGCCCCACCAAAAACATACCGGAATAGCAGCATGAACATGATTGGCTGGAAGATTACCCCCAACAGCTGGTCCATATTACGGGTAATATGGGTGGTGCTGCGCTTAATGAGCACCCAGTTGTCGCTGAATATCCAGTACAGCTTGGAGTGCTTTTCTTGGGCTACGCTGCCTACTTGGAAGGTCGTGTTAGAATCCATTACTTTTTACCTTTCTTTGCTTCTGCTTGTTCTGCTTCCTCTTCTTTGCTGACTTGTTTGCCGGTCAGTGTCAGGAATACGTCGTCGAGGGTCGGCTTGTGGAGTGACAGACCTTCGATGGTAATGTTAGCTTTATCCATAGCCTCAAGAATTTGGCGAACGTGTGTGGCGCCACCATCAATGGCAACGCTGATGCTGCGCTTTTCTTCATCGTGACGCAGTGCTTCGCCGTCAATAAGCTTGCGGGCTTGCGCAAAATCACTGGCTTTGGCCACAATCAGCTCAAGTCGCTCTTTGCCAACCTTTTGCTTCAACTCATCGGCGGTGCCTTCAGCAATGACCGTACCGCCGTCTATAACGGCAATCTTGTCTGCTAACTGGTCGGCTTCTTCCAGATACTGCGTTGTCAGCAGGATGGTAGCGCCATCGCGCTTCAGGCGCTTGATGACGTCCCACATGGCCAGGCGAGAGCGGGGGTCTAACCCAGTCGTTGGTTCATCCAAAAAGATAATTGGCGGTGTAGCGATCAGGCTTACGGCCAAGTCCAGGCGCCGACGCATACCGCCCGAGTAGGTTTTCACGGTCCGGTTAGCAGCATCTACCAGGTCAAACTGCTCGAGTAGTTCCTCGGCACGCTGCTTTGAGACAGCTTTGCTGAGGTGGTACAGGCGACCCATCATCAGCAGGTTTTCACGGCCAGTCAACAATTCGTCAACCGCTGCATATTGACCAGTCAGGCCAATGACACCGCGTACTTCATCGGCTTGCTTGACCACATCATAGCCGTCAACGGTTACTGTGCCGCTGTCCGGTGTTAATAGTGTGCTTAAGATACGCACCGTCGTTGTTTTGCCTGCGCCATTCGGTCCGAGCAGGGCAAGCATAGTGCCGCGCTGTACCTGAAGGTTTACGCCTTTTAACACCTCATTTTTGCCATAGGCTTTTTGCAAATTGTCGGCTGCAATCACATAGTCAGTCTTCGCCATGGGTCCTCTTCTATTACCTTATAATTTACTTTTATTATGCAATACACATTATTGTACCATTAGTTACCGTCCGTCCTCTACGCTTGTTTGATACACTAGTGCTATGGAACAAAACGGAGGCTCACCTAAATTGCAGGTTGCCGCAAAGGCAATCATCATAAACGGCGCCGGCCAAGTGCTGGTACTGCGCGAATCGGCAGCGCACGCCACCAACACCCGAGCTGGCTATTACCAGCTACCAGGCGGTCGTCTGGAGCCGGGTGAGGGCTTTGCGGCAGGCCTACAGCGTGAAGTCCAGGAAGAGACTGGTCTCACTGTCGATGCTCTTGAACCGTTCGAGGTAGGGGAGTGGTATCCAGTCATACAGGGCGTGCCCCACCAGATTGTCGCCATCTTTATGCTGTGCAGTGCCCGGGGTGACACTCAGGCGGTTACCTTGAGCCAGGAACACGATGCCTATATGTGGGTCGACGCCTCCAACCGTGGACAGTGCAACCTCATGACGCCCGACGATAGCGTCATAGATAAATACATAGCCCGGCTCACCTTTGCCCAGGTCGAAAGTAGTATTGCCTGATGGACACACTCGCTCTTACTCGCGACCGCGAATTCAATCAACTTGCTGAGGTAGCCGTACGCCAGTACTGCAAGGAAGTACACGAGATAACGTATATTGAGCACGGCGCAGACAATCTGGTCATTCTGGCCAACCGCGAGTTTGTATTCCGCTTTCCCCGCAACGAGGCAGCATCCGCTCGTCTGTATTTCGAAACTGCCTTACTGCAGAAAATAGCTCACCGCATCACCGCCATACCCATTCCACAAGTTGTACACATCAATCACCACCCTTTGTTTGTCGTGGCACAATACCTCGAAGGCGTGCACCTATCTGGCGAACAAGTGCAGGCGCTGAGCACTGATGAGCAGGATGCTATCGGGACTGCCATCGGTAGGTTTATGGCTGAACTCAACCAAAATATCAGTGGCGCTGACGTTAAGCGCCTACGGATAGAGGCCAAGGTCGACCATTTGGAAGAGCCGTGGGCACCTTATTTCCAGCGGCTCTTTGAATCAGGTAATCTGCCAAACGAAAAGCTACGTCCGGTGGTGGATGAATTTTATCCACTATGGAAAGACTTTGTCACCCACGAGCAAGCCACCTTTGCTATCCATGATGACCTGCATCCGGTAAATCTGCTGTTCATGGGGCCGGTACTGAGCGGTATTCTGGACTTCGGCGATGCAAATATGGGGAGTATCGAGGAAGAGCTGCGTTGGCTGTATGTCATGGGTGATATTGTGCTGCGTGCTGCCATTGCGGAATACCAGCGTTTGACCGGTAACGCGGTCGGGTACGACCATATACGCGTTTGGGCCATCATGCACGAACTATCTTCGTACACCGATCGTTTGGCAAAGGGCGATACCGAGAGTTTTCCTTTTCAGCGGGCGCAAACCAACCTCCGCGCCTGGGTCTCCAACTTCCCGTTATAGCTAAGGGGCGGCTCCACAGACGGCACACCCTGGGCGAATAACTGCGTTACGCACTCACCATACCGAAGTATGGCTCGCTTACGTTACTCGTTCTTCATCCCAGGCCGCGCTCGCCTGAGGAGCCGCTTTATCTGTGGTGATATATTACTTATCAAGCCCGTGGAGAAATCCACGGGCTTTTTTGGTGGCGTCATTCCGGACTGCGATCCGGAACCTAGTAATAGTAAGTTCAATATTCTCAAACAGGGGAAGGTACTTGAAAAATAGTACTCATTGTGCTATAGTATGCTCATTCCTCAAACAGAGGTGGAGAACTGTATATGAAGTATTTTCTTGGATTTTTAGCCAGTATCGCACTTATTGTGCTTGTTGTATTCCTTGTTATCCGTGGTTTTAGCGGTGGTGGGGATCCTGCAGCCAAACAACGTACACCACTTACCAATTATGCGAATACGCAGACCGAGGTAAGCATGCTTGTCGATGGCCCTATTAACGCCAATCAGGAGCACAATGCGTACCGTATTACCGTTGGCCGTGACCAGACAACCCTGGAAACATTTGTCGGCTACGAACAGACAGTCATTGAGAACCGTCTATACGAAAACAATGAAGACAGCTATCGTAGTTTCCTGGCCGCCCTTGACCTGGCGGGCTTTACTCGCGGTGACGCCGAAGCAGCCAAGAAGGATCCTACCGGTGTATGTGCCACTGATAAGCGCATTACCCTGGAAATCACCAATGGCACCTCCGAAATTCAAAAGTTCTGGACGACTACCTGTGACATACAGGGTACCTTCCAGGGTAGTCTACCCCAGGTAGCACAGCTGTTCCGGGCACAGGCTCCTGAATTTGAGCAGATTACCCGTGGCCTCCAGCTATAGACTCGCTGCTACACTGCAATACAGTACAATAAGGGCATGATACGTGCCCTTATTTTTGATTGTTTCGGCGTTATCGTAACCGATGCCTTCAGTAATGCTTATCAGCAATTTGGCGGAGACCCAGTGGCCGACAACCAATTTATCACCGACACGGTTGCCGCATACAATAGGGGCTATATAAGCGGGGAAGAGTCTGTGGCCTTATTTGCAGAGCGGCTGGGTACGACGCCGCAAGCCTGGTGCCAACATGTAGAGCAGGGTGAAGTGCGTGATCAGCAAATGCTGGCATACATTACTGCCTGCCGGAAGACGTATAAGGTGGCTATGCTGAGTAATATTGGCCGCAATAGTCTGCTGCGGCGCTTCAGTCAACAGGAGCTGGACAACTACTTTGATGAGGCTGTGGCCTCAGGTGATATTGGGATCGCCAAGCCCGACCTGCGCGCCTACCGCATAGTCGTCGAGCGCCTTGGTGTCGCACCTGAAGAGACTGTAATGATAGATGACAGCCAGGCTAATTGCGAAGGAGCAGTAGCTGCCGGCTTGCAGGCGGTGCACTACACCGATCTGCCGCGGCTGCGTGAACGCATCCAGGCGTTAGCCGATACGGAATAAGAATCGTTTTTTAGTGCCGTTACAGACGGCTCGAAGCTTGGGCACGTGGTAGCGCAGGGTATTGGCCAGGGAAGCGCTGTGTACGGTAATGACAATAGCTGTTTCGCCCTGCATGCCTATGCTAGAGGGTGCATTAAAATGCTCCTGAATATATTTCTTAATCGCCAGAATCTCGGGCGGTTCTTTGGGGCTATATTTTCCGAGGAGATCTTGCAGGCTATCCATGTCATGCCCACTATACGTACTGCTGCCCACCGAGGCTATATTGATTATTAACCATATTTATGTTATTGTAGTTAAAATCGAAGCAGCCCGTACCTATGTCCGCACCTACTTTTAACCATCAACGAGCACCCTCGCTCAGTCCCGAGGCTGGTATAAGCATGGCTGCCGCCGATCGCGCAACGCAATTTGGTATGGTCGAGGCGGCGACTGCGGAGTCGACTACCGCTATTGCTGCCGAGCCAGCACTGCACCGAGATGAGCTATTCGTCTCACACTTGCGTGACACCCTTGATAAGCGGGTCGCTGAGAACAGGCTAGAGCCGGTGGGTCCACTCGTCGTGCATGTCTTGCGCCTGGGCCTCCGTGTCTCGCATTTGCGCCGGGCAGTCGTGCCGAAGGCTGACGCCAAACTGACAGCTATGATTACCTATGACACCCGTCTTCAGATGGACGAGCGTCGACGCCACGCCGCCGCACTTGAGCGAGTGGCCGCCGCTGACTTAGCACTCCGCAACCAGGCAATTGAGGGCGCGCAGCCGAATCCTGGCGTCCAGGAGCGCGTGGTCCCGTTGTTTGTTCTAGACGACGTACCGCCTGTCTCGCAGCTGACTAAAGCTATCGAATCTTTGAATTTTGTACGCCGCTGGGGTGCTGATCGCCCTGAAGATATTGCCGCACTCGAAGCCTACTTTGTTGCTAACGACTTGCCAATCCCCACACCCCCGAAGCACCTGATACAATAGGTATATGCCCGAGTTACCTGAGGTAGAGACCGTCCGGATTGGTTTGAGCACATTATTACCTGGCAAGCAGGTGCGTTCGGTATGGCATGATTGGCCCAAGGGTTTTCCCAATGCCGCCTCTGATGTAGCGGCCTTTCTGGAGGGCGCCACCATACGTGGCGTCCGTCGGCGCGCCAAAGTGCTGCTCATCGATGTATCCACCGACTACACAATTGTTATACACCTGAAGATGACCGGCCAGTTGGTGTTCCGTGGCGGGGATGCTCGTTTTGGGGCAGGGCACCCCAACGAAAGTCTGGTGGGTGAGTTGCCCGACAAATCGACCCGCGTGGTCTTTACATTCACGGACGACAGTAAGCTATTCTTTAACGACCAGCGTAAGTTCGGTTGGGTGCGTTTGATGCCCACCGTAGAAGTCGAAACCATGGATTTCTTCCAAAAAGTTGGCCCGGAGCCACTGGCTGCTGATTTTACGGCAGCCGCATTCATTGCCCGTTTACGGCGTCGCCACAAGAGCGGCATAAAAGCGGTGCTGCTGGACCAAACGGTCGTTGCCGGTATTGGCAACATCTATGCCGATGAGAGCCTCTGGGGTGCCAAAATCCACCCTGAGACAAGAGTCCAGGACGTGCCGGATGAACAGCTGGAGGTGTTATTCGCAGCGCTGCAAGCCGTGCTGCAAACCAGCATTGAAAAGGGTGGCTCTACGGACCGCAACTATGTGAATGCCGAAGGCAAGCGGGGGAGCTACCTGACGTTTGCCAATGTCTTTCGCCGCGAAGGTAAACCATGCCCACGCTGCGGCACGACAATCATTAAGACCCGTGTGGCCGGCCGGGGTACTCATACTTGTCCCGTATGCCAACCAAAACCTTACGTCATCCCGGACCCGGATCCGGGAACCAGCAAGAACTAATAGCTTCAGCCTCTCAATAAGTGGTGCGTACTGTATTATAAGAGGTGATGATAGTTACAATTACGGGAGCAAACGACCTACTGCGCCGGCGCGAGCTGGATAGTCTTGTGCAGGCTTTTATAACCGAACACACCGATATGGCCGTGGAACGCTATGACGGCGAAGATATCGGGTCGGCGCGTATGCGCGAAAGTATTGCCAGCATGCCATTCCTGACCGCCCGTAAGCTGGTGGTGCTTCGGGAGCCCAGCAAGCAAAAGGCGTTTACCGAAGCCATAGCCGATGTCCTCAAGGACGTTGCTGATTCTACCGATCTGATTATTTACGAACCCAAGCTCGATAAGCGGAGCGTGTATTACAAGACTCTCAAAAAAGAGACTGACCTGCGCGAGGCCCCCGAGCTGGACGCCAATGGCCTGACTAAGTGGGCGATACAGCACGCGACAGAGCAGGGCGGTACACTTTCTAGCTCAGACGCCCGGCTGCTCATCGACCGCGTGGGTGGCAACCAGCAGCTCCTGCATAGCGAGCTTAATAAGCTGTTATCGTACGACCCAGCCATTACACGGCAGACTATCGAGTTGCTAACCGAACCGCTGCCGCAAAGTACCGTTTTTGAATTGCTGGATGCGGCGTTCGCCGGGAAAGCCCAGCGAGCTTTTCAGCTGTACCGTGAACAGCGGGCCTTGCGCGTTGAACCCCAAGCCATCCTGGCTATGCTCGCTTGGCAGCTCCACGTCCTCGCGGTTATCAAAGCCGGTATGGTCAGCAAAGTGCCAGCCGACCAGATTGCCAAGGAAGGCAAGATTAACCCGTTTGTCGTGCGTAAAAGTCAAGCTGTTTTGCGCAACCTTTCATTGGCGGAAGTGAAGCAGATGGTAGCCGACCTGCTGACGCTTGACATGCAGCTCAAGCGTACCGCGTTGGACGCTGACGAGGCCCTCCAACTCTTTTTGCTCAAGCTCGCAAACCGCTAGTGATATTTATCACGCTATTGCTTTTTTAGCAAATCTATGGTACAAAATAAGTGTTATGGGCAAGCACTCTCAACCAGAATTAGCACCCACCCAGCTCCCGTATCCCGAGCCCCTCAACATCCCGGGTGAAACGGTAGGTCGTGAAGCTGTTGACTTAGCAAATCTGCGGGACTGGCACCAGGCTCAGGCTGAGGCAGGCGATCGCTACGCCCGCCGCTTTGCCGAGGCCGAAAACGAAGAGGTTGAGATTGCTGTTGCCAAGGAGCGTCGTCAGCTGGACGGCTTGACGCTTGACCAAAAGACCAACCTCTCCCGGTATGCGTATATGCTCCTCTCCGAGCAGGTTGATGAAACCGCGGATGGCAATCCACAGTTTATTGATTATTTGCGCCGTGATGCGCCCACAGAACAATTTGTTACCTTCCTCCGCCGGCATACGTCGGTGCTGGCTGAACAGCTAGAGAATGGCCAGCCGTTTATTGAGCAGGCAAGAAAGCAATATATTACCAATGTATTTCAGGGTATTACGGACGGCTGGATTAGCAGAGATGCTACAACGGTGTATGATACTGTTCCTCGCGCTAAAATTGAAATCGTTGACTATTGGCAAACCCACAACTACGGGATTGGCGGCGTATACCACAGGCACGGCGATGTTATCTATTTGCCACAGGGCCTTGGTGACTCCCCAGGGAAAAGGTTAATCGATTTTGAATGGCGTGCCGATCATGTGTTTGACCATGAATTTAACCACCGTGAATTTGGCGACAAGATATTTGATGACTACCCATGGCTCGATGAGGGATTAGCGGAGCACGTCCGGCTTGCTATGCGTAACGGCGAACCAGGTCAACTGCATCCTGCGATTCGTGGTGATTCTGAGGTGTATCGGGGTTATCGGGCCCTGCTGCATTACCTTACGCAGTGCGCACCTGGGACAGAGGTGCCTGCCAGAGTACTTACCCTGGCGTATACCAGTAATAGCGTAGAGAGCCCTGAGTGGCAGACTATGGAGCAGCAGCTGAGTGATGCATGGGGCAGCAAGTACGTGCTGGACAAGGTAACGATGCGTCTCAACCATCATCGCGACCAAGTGGCCAGAGACTATCCCGACATGGGCTGGGCGGAGCAACAGGACGAGGCGGCCATCCGTACTAAAGATGATTTAGCTTCAGACCCCTCACTAGTATTTATCGAACAGCAGGCCCACAAACAAAAACCGCAGACCTATGTAGGATCTGCGGCCTTGGTTGGTGCAGGGAAGAAGCGGTAGGCTTACTTCTTGGCGGCAGGCTTCTTAGCAGGAGCCTTTTTTGCTGCTGGCTTAGCGGCAGTCTTGGCTGCAGCTTTAGGCGCAGCCTTCTTAGCTGGCTTGGCAGCAGGCGCGCTAGCAGCAGCCTTGGCAGCCTTAGCAAGCTGGCTTTGCTTGCGGGCAGCCTTGTTCTTGTGCATGATGCCTTTCTTGGCAGCAGTGTCGATAGCACCTTGTGCTTTGCTCTTTGCTTCAGCTACTTCCTTAGAGCCGCCAGTAATAGCACGGTGGAAGGCCTTGATAGCACCCTTCAGGGAGCGCTTGGTTTTAGAGTTGCGAATGGCTGCCTTTTCGGCGGTGCGCACACGCTTTTTTGCAGACTTGATAATTGGCATTAAGTGTACCTTTAGTTATTAATTGTCAACCACCAACTATACACCAGAGGTGGACTGTTGTAAAGAGTCCACAGGGGTGGCCAGGTAAGGGGTGCGCTATCCACATACTAGAACATAAAAAAATTGATTAGCTTATGGTTATATGGTACGCTACCAACAAAGCGCGCTAAACCTTAAGGTAAAAATAAAAATTATGAACGATCAGAAGCAACAAGTCGCCGAGCGGGTAAAAGAAGCCAACAACATATTGGTGACGGTAAGTGCCAATCCTTCCGTTGACCAGCTGGCTGCCTGTATTGGCCTTACACTCACCCTTAATAAGATGGGCAAGCATGCCACCGCTGTATTCAGTGGGGAAGTGCCTGCCGCTATCCAGTTCTTGCAGCCCGAAAAGACCATCGAAAAAAATACCGACTCGTTGCGCGACTTCATTATTGCCCTTGATAAGTCTAAGGCCGACAAATTGCGCTATAAGGTGGAAGATAAGGTCGTTAAAATCTTTATCACGCCATACCGCACTTCCATTAGTGAAAAGGACCTTGAGTTTAGCCAAGGTGACTTTAACGTTGATGTAGTCCTTGCTCTGGGCGTGCATAACCAGGCCGACCTTGACCAGGCAATTACCGCGCATGGCCGTATCTTGCACGACGCTACCGTCGTTACCATCAACAACAAGCCGGGTGGGGAAATAGGTAGCATCAACTGGCTAGACCCTATGGCCAGCAGCCTGAGCGAATTGAGCGTGCAATTGGTTGACATGCTCGACAAGAGTCTTTTGGACGGGCAGATCGCAACTGCTATGCTGACCGGCATCGTTGCCGAGACAGAGCGCTTCAGTAACAGCAAGACCTCACCACGCACCATGACTATCAGTGCAGAACTGATGACTGCCGGTGCCAATCAGCAACTGGTAGCTACCAAGCTCCAAGCCCCAGCGCCACCGCCACCGCCGCCTACTGCGCCAACTCGTCCTATTGCCGAAGTGCCGCATGAAATGGCTGCCGCCGCCGCTGCAGTTCCCAAGAGCAACGATGGTACCCTCGAGATAAAGCATGAGGAAAAGCGTGCCGAGCCCGTGCCGGCTCCCGCCCTGGACACGGTGACCGAGAAGCCGCAAGACCAGGTGAAGCCCGAGCCACCGGTTGAGCCCGAACCGATCCATATCGAAGCGCCAGCTGCTCCGGCACCAGCACCAGCACCCGCACCTATCGAAGAACCAAAGACTGAAGAACACCAGCCTGAGCTGCAAGCAGAGCCTATTACAGAAGAGCCTGAAATTGCTCCAGAGCCAGAAGTTAAGCCACCGCAAATCCACATCGATGAGCATGGCTCGCTGAGTCTGCCAGGTGCCACTGACAATGACGTCGATCTTGGCTCATTGCCACCGCTTCAAAAGAAAGCACCACCATCAATTAGCCATCATGCCGAGGCTCCCCGTATGATTCTGGAACCACCGACACTTGGTGGCCAGCTGACGGCTAATACGAATACGCCATCTTACGACACCTCGGCAGATCCACTTGCCGGTGGCTTACCATCACTGGAAGCCCCAACAGTTCCTGAGGTGCATGCTGCTCAGCCTGC
>DASPHS010000099.1:0-3455 GCA_035629475.1 Saccharimonadales bacterium (SeqCode) | reverse complement strand
ATATATGGGTGCACGTAAGTTAACGAACGAAGCACCGACACTCACCCGTGAAGCACACCAGTTCGTGCAGGGGGCCCTGGGTGAGCGCCCGCAAAACAATCCGCAAATGGTCCAGCGCCTCGGTAGTCTGTTGCGCCAGCTTGCCCCAACGACGCCCCCTGAGCTTGAGGTCGCCCGCCCACCCGAGGAGCGGCAACAGCACTACGCAGCGGCGCAAAACGCCTATCCGCTTCGGCGCATTAGCTCGTCTGGCGTCACGGTAGCTAATTATGCTATTAACGGCGGCAGGCCAGCCCGCCAAATATACCAGGCTTCTGCGTTGTCTTGGGCGCTGCCGGCATTGTCTAGTGGTGAGGTGCCTGAGCTGCCAAATGTTGCGGCAGTAGTGATGACGGGTGTGCACAAAGCTCCCATAGAACCCCTACGCATGAATCTCGACCAGCTCAGGGCTGATGGTGTCAGTATGCTCGTGCAAGGCCGTCCTGACGATCCCGTCCTGCCACTGTTTAGTACGGGCCACTTTGCTGTCGGTCAGCAATCTCCTGCGGCGGCAACTGCGCTTTCGCCTTTCTTTGGAACCACTGAACGCGCACGGACGGCTAGCGTCGCCTATGGTCGCCATGGGTCGGATAATACCGGTGACAATGATGGCGGCTCGAATAACTTTGAGCAAGGCGCCCAAAAGGCAAAAGGTAGCGGCACTACCTGGGGTTTCACCGAAGGCCTCGGTGTTACCTATGACGAAACAGTTACTGAAAATATTGCAACCGAAGCGACACTGACCCCAGAGCATTTGTCTGACAAGGTTCAGCCGGCAGAGGTGGTGCTCTTTGTCGGCAATACGGTGCTGGGGGCTTATAACGCCCGTACTATGCGATGGGAGCGTGACTTCCCGCCTGAGGTACCGCAACATCCCAATAACCTCAGCCATGTTAAGGCCAAGATTAATGGAATCGAAGCGGCAAACGCCGCAGCTCGTGCCCAGATGCAGGATAAGCCTGCCAACGCCGCCGGATTATCAGATGGCGTGCCCCTCCACCAGCTACCTGGCGCGGTGCGCGAAGCTGCTAAAATGGAACCCGAAACGGCTTGGGGACGCAAGAAGGAACTGGGCCGGCGCTACAAAGATCTTCATGGCGTTGCAGCCTTCAGTGGGCGCAAGGAAACGGCGACCAATGCGGCACTTGATTTCTGGTATGAAAACCTCTACATACCATCATATGAGGGTGACCTTAGGGATTCCTACAATGTAAGTGTTGGGTGGATTGGCTGGATGCATCACAATGGTTTGCTCGGTGCCCGGGAATACCAAACTGCACTGGAGAGCTTGCGGCTACAGGCATAGTCCCGTATGGCAGCTACTAAAAAAACCACCTGACCATTTGGAAAGGTGGTTTTTAGTGCGGTAGTGGTAACTAACCTAGCTGCGGGCAAAGTGGGCGAAGGCACGGTTGGCTTCGGCCATCTTGTGGGTGTCTTCCTTCTTCTTGACGGCTGCGCCGGCGCCGTTGTAGGCGTCTACGAGCTCAAAAGCAAGACGGTCAGCCATGCTCATACCCTTACGGGAACGAGCAGCAGTTACGAACCACATGGTAGTCAGGTGGTTCTGGCGCTGGCCTTTTACCTCGAAAGGAATCTGGTAGTTAGCACCACCAACACGACGGGAGCGGGTCTCGACGTGTGGCATGACGTTCTTCATAGCCTGCTCAAATACTTCGAGGGGGCTTTCAACCTTCAACTTGTCAGCGGCCTTTTGCATACCTTCGTATACCAGGCGTTCAGCAAGCTGCTTCTTGCCGTCGCGCATAACGCGGTTGATAACACGGGTAACCTGCTGGTTGCCGTACAGGCGGTCAGGTGCGGCTACGCGGACGAGGGCTTTGGTAGTTTTGCGTGGCATCTTACTTGCTCTCCTTCTTTGCGCCGTACTTAGAGCGGCCTTGCTTACGGTTAGCTACACCCTGGAGGTCGAGGGCACCACGAACGATGTGGTAGCGCACACCAGGAAGGTCAGGCACACGGCCACCGCGTACTAATACAACGGCGTGCTCCTGTAGGTTGTGGCCTTCACCACCAATGTAGGCCCAGATTTCAGTACCGTTGCCAAGGCGCACGCGTGCAACCTTACGCAGGGCTGAGTTAGGCTTCTTTGGAGTCTTGGTCGTTACCTTCACACATACGCCACGGCGGTATGGTGCTGGCTTTTCGTAGCTCTTGTTCTTGAGGTTGTTGACAACCTTCAAGAGGGCTGGTGACTTGGACTTAGTCGTCACCTTGGTGCGAGGTTTGCGCACCAATTGGTTAATTGTTGGCATTGTTTCTCCTTAATCTCCGCCATGGGAAAGTGTGGCTTCTACGCCAATAGGGCGACACTTTGTAGGTTCCCGGCTCAGATGGTTTAAATAACTTTACCATAATACCAGAGTCACCCCTGTTTATCAAGCGATCATGAGCCTAGGCGGTGCCTGCTCGACGGCGGAGCCGTTCCAATAGCCGTGCAAGGTAGCCATCAAGGTCGTGCGTACCTAGCTCTTGCCGTAATTCATCATCCGTCAGGCCAAAACTGGCTCCACCTATTTTAGTCAAAAGGAGTACGCGTTCTGTAGGCGTGACGTCCGTCAATAGCTCTTTGAGCGCCTGCACGTGTTGCGGTGCCTCGATTGATGCAATGACGACGTCCTCGGTGCTGGGTAGCGCCATCCCATCCCTGGTTTCAACAAGATGCTCATGCTTTTGACGTACACGGTGGCTCTTGTCGGCGACGGGATTCGTAATATTCACCCGGTCGCCATTGCGCATTTGCTGTTTTCTGATTGCCCATTGGTACCTTGACTCTAGGCCCGGCCCACGGCGTGCAGAAGCCGCTTTGAGTATTTCATCATCAACGATGAAGTCACTACCGGCTGCCCGCAACCGCAGCCGGTGTAGTCGCTCCTTGTAAATCTCGCCGTAGCGCTGCAAACGGTCACGGTCAGACGAGTTGGCGTCGAGGGGGATATGCACGAGAGCTGTTTCATCCATGTCAGGGTCATCAGGAAACAGCTCCTGAAGTATCTGGCGACGCTCAAGGTACTTCCTGACTTCATTTTCAGGATTGACGTAGAAATTATGGCTCAGGAATGTGTAGACTTCTTCCGTAACGGCCGGATTATCTGCGAACGTTCTACGAAGCGCCACCAGTTTTTGCAGCTGATCTTCGAGCGCCGCACGTGGATTAGCCGGATACCCTTGGGCTGCATGCTTTATCAACGACGGCGTTGCCAGGGCGTTATCCTTAAATGCCTCCTTCAGCTCTTCTACCTGGCGATAGTACTCTTCAATACGACTCACCGGATCGCTCACTCGGTAATCTGCCAATGCTAAGTCGTACTCTTTATTCTCGCGGCCGAGAATGTAGGTAATAATGCCTGCTGCATCATTGTATGCCGCTATGGCCGCCGGCCGTTTGATGTCCA
>DASPHS010000098.1:0-15077 GCA_035629475.1 Saccharimonadales bacterium (SeqCode) | reverse complement strand
TGGGCTGCACTGGCACTCATGCTGGTATTTATGCTGTTATTTAAGGTACGGCCAAAAACACGCTCTCAGTATCTGTGGTATCAGAGCGTGTATGTTCTGGCGTTTCATATTGTCCTGGTAGCGGTTACGTTCCGCGTGCATGCGTCTTAGGCTGGTGCAGTGCCGGTGAGTGGAAATTCCTTGAGTGAAAAAACGCTCTCCATGGGCACACCAAAGTAGGCAGCAATACGCAGTGCCAGGTGGAGGCTGGGGCTGAATTCGCCCCGCTCCAAATAGCCCACTGTCTGATAGTGGATATCCAGCGCTTCTGCTAATTGCCGGCGGGAGATGCGTCGCTCTGCCCGCAGGACGGCAATTCGGTTATGTACGGTTTCGTTCATGTATGCTATTCCGCGGACTAGTAGCCGCGATTGAGTACCTTTTGTTTACGGTCTTCCATGCTAGAGCCTGATTCACGGCGTGCCATGTGGCGCAACACCCGTGGCGCAATCAGGAATCCTACAATTGCCCAGAGACTCAGTATAAGCACTGTCTGGTCAGTACGCCAAGAGCCACCGATTTCATTGAGTGCCGCGCTGTCCGGCAGAAATATCGAGCGAGCGCCTAGGCCTAGCCAATAGACGGGGAATACCTGGGCCAATGCCTGGAGCCAGCCAGCCAGAGCACTAATGGGATAAAAAATACCAGAAATTGCCACCATGCCTGCCAGGGGCAGGAACGTCAGACCCCAGCCAGAACCGGAACTCTTGACGACTGAGCCGATAATCGCACCCCATGGAGCCGTAGCCAGGAAGCCAAGTATAAACAGCCAGGCAAATGTAACCAGGCCGAGCCAGCCGACATCAGTAAGGCCATTAATAAGGAACAGACTTGGTATGAACAGGATAACCAGGCTGATAAGGGTGCTGTAGATGATATAGAGCACTCGTGACACCAGATAACCCACCATACCTTGCGGTATTGCCTTGGCACGGAGTAGTGTGCCGTCTTCCCGGTCATACGATAGTGTCCCAGCGGTTCCGGAAAATCCACCTTGGGCTATGGTCATACCCAGCAGACCTGGCAGCGTAAGGAGGGCCAGTGATACGCCATTGATATCGGAGTTTCGCTGAAACCACAGAACAATCAGGAAAATCAGGCTCATAGAAACGGTCCATATTATCTCCTGGGGGTTACGCAGGAACTGCTTAAACTCTATGAGGCTTCGCAAAAAGCCGAGACGGGCGGCACGCAGTACGGCATTCATTATTGTTCTCCTGTCTTGGCAGTACGGCTTGTTTCGTGTTGCTGCACAATTTTTATGTAGGTATCTTCCAGGCTTGCCCGGCGCACTTCAAGCTCGGTAATGCCTGCCGGATGTTTATTCAGCAATTCGCGCAGGTAGGCTGTGGAGTCGCCCGTTACGTGCACGTGACGTTGCTTGTTGTGTGTCCAGATTACTTCACTTTGGCTGGAGTATTCACTTGCCAGCTGGTCGGCGGTGCCATTGGCGACGATAGTGCCGCCAGCGAGTACGATAATACGGTCACCAAGCTTTTCGGCCTCGCCGAGATCATGCGTGGTAAGTAGTACGGTGGTGTTGTCCAGGTCGGACAGGCGATGAATGACATCATGAAACTCGCGGCGTGCCTGGGGGTCAAACCCGACCGTCGGTTCGTCTAAGAAGAGCAACTCGGGATTGCCCACGAGGCCGATAGCTACGTCAAGTCGGCGTCGCTGGCCACCCGAGAGCGTATATACCTCATGATTGGCTTGCGCCTCCAGCCCCACCAACTGTATTAATTGCTTGGCTTCCAGGGGACGTGGCCTTTGTGGTGAGCTGTAGGGCTGGTAATACTGGCCTAAATGATGCAACAGCTCGTGGACTTTCCACTTGGAGTGATCACGCCATGACTGCAGCACAATGCCGAGCCGGGCCCGCCAGCGTTCATCACCTTCGTTTGGATCAGTGCCGAGCACCCGGACGGTACCGTCCGAACGACCGCGGAAGCCTTCCAGGATTTCAATGGTTGTTGTTTTGCCGGCGCCGTTGGGCCCCAATAGTACCAGCACTTCGCCTTGTGTCGCCGAAAAGCTCACCCCTTTGAGCACGTCAATGTCTCCGTACCGCATGCGCAGGTCTTCAACTACGAGCGCTGGCTTACTATTCTTTATCGCCATGCCAATCATACCTCCGGAATATTAATCATACTTTAAATGTAGCATACATACTACAAATAGTAGCATACAATGTATGCGTGCCTATCCTTGGGTTGACTGGTGCCTGGGATGATTTATAGTACCCATAACGATGCATTTTGGTGATGGCCGCGAGTTAGATAAATTTGAGATTGCCATGGAAGCCACTGGTTTGGCATGGTGGTGGATGGAACTGCCCAGCGGTGCGGTTTTTTTCAGCCCCAATAAAGCCCAGATGATTGGCCGCAACCCTGCCGACTTTATGCACTACAAAGATTTCACCGACCTGGTGCACCCGGATGACTATGAAAAGGCGATGCAGGCCATGCGTGATCATCTCGAGGGTAAGAAGGAATTGTACGAAACTACGTATCGCATCAAACATCAGGATGGCTCATACGTGCAGTTCTATGACCGTGGTCAGATAGTTGGTCGCGAAGAGGGGAAGATCGTGCTGGCCGGCTTTGTATTTGATGTTGTCAAGTTTGATACGTCGGCGGTTACTGAGGCCCGTACTAACGTAACGGCATCTTGATAATAAACGTCGAGCCGCTGTTCTCGCGGGAGCGCACCGTAATACTGCCGCCGTGCAGGTCGACTATTTTCTTGGCCCAGTAGAGGCCCAGACCAGAACCGCTGACCAACGAAGAGAGCGCATTGCTCAACCGGGAGAATTTCTGGAACAGCCGCTTTTGGTCTTTAGTGCTGACACCCACGCCATGGTCCTTGACCTGCAGCACCAGGGTAGTGGCTTTTGCTTCGATCTTTACCTCTATGGATTTACCTTCGGGGGAGTATTTGCTGGCATTGTCTATCAGGTTCTCCAGTACCATACGCAGCAGGCGCTGGTCCACTGAGGCGATGATTGATGAATCGGGATGGCGATAGGTTAATTTTTGCTGCTTAGCATCAAATTTGGGGCGCTGCTCCTGTATGACGTCCTCGAGCAGTTGCACGACGTCGCAGGTCCGTTTGACCAATGTAATGCGTCCGGCATCCACTTGGGCGACCTTCAGTAAGTCCTCAACGATACTCAGCTGCCGCTGGTTGCTCTCGTACGCCGCCTGTACCATTTTGAGCTGCATGTCGCTCAGGTCACCCACGTATCCTTCGAGCAACAGACCGATGTATTGTTTGACAGCGCTTGCTGGCGTGCGTAACTGATGGGAAGCGATAGAAATAAACTCGTCCTTAGCGTTGTTCAGTGCTACCAGCTGCGCCCGCTGCTTTTTGAGCAGGGTGTTCATGCGCTCCAGCTCATGCCCGCGCTTTATTTCGTCAATATCAGTACAGGAACCAATGTAGCCCAGGAATTCGCCATTGGCGGCCAGGCGTGGTGCACCATTATCGATAATCCAGTGGTAGTTGCCATCATGTTTGAGTAACCGATATTCCATACTGAACGACACTCGAGCGTCAAAGGCGTCTACGTAGGTCCGGAGGCAGCGTTTCATATCATCAGGGTGGACGTGTTGTGTCCAGCCATCGCCAAGCTCGTCCTGTAGGGTCCGCCCGGTGTACTTTAACCAGGCCTTATTAAAGTAGGTGCATTGTTTGTCGGTGCCTGACATCCAAATCAGTACCGGAGCGGCATCGGCCATATCGCGGAAACGCTGCTCGCTCTCGCGCAGGCGCATGTGGGCCTGTTCCAGGTCGATGATGCTTTTGCGGGCTGCCTGTAATGCCTGCACTTTATCTGTAACCTCACTGCCGTGCAGCAGCACACCGGTCACTTCACCCTGGGCGTTCCGGTAGGGCGCATACACAAAGTCAAAAAAGGCTTCTTCGAGTTTGCCGGTTCCCGTCCGGTCGACGTGCCCGGGCTGGGCGCTGCTGTATACGGGGATGCCCGTGTCAAAGGCCTGTTCTATCTGATTGAAGCACTCGTGGTCGCCGAATGCCGCCCAGGCTTCCCGCATCGGCTTACCCAATACACCCTCGCCACCCCAGAGCGATCGGCAGGTGGCGTTGCATAGCAGCACCGTACCTTCGCGCCCATGGAGGACAGCGATGCAAGCTGGCGCCTGTTCGAACAGATCAGGAAGGAATTGCTGTAAATCAGGCCGGCTGCTAGTACCACTCTGTCTTCGGGCGGCAGAGCGGGCGGGTTGCGGCTTCGATACAGCTTTCATAGCTACCTTCATTATAACGCTGCAATAAGGGTAGAGGTCTATAGCATATTTGATATTTTATGTAAAAAATATCACCAGAATATTGCAGAAAGGGCGAACAGTGGGCAACTCATGTTAGTATCGCCGGCATGAAGATTACTGGTGGTCCTCGCTTGCGCCGCTCCACGTTGGTACTCGGTGCCTGTCTGGCAGTATTCGGCGGGGTTGGTATGGCGCATTGGTACTGGCTGCCTGTTGCGTGGTGGATTGTGGTCGCGGCAATGGGAGTGCTATTGACGCTCCGCTTCCATACGGTGCTCACCCTGTGCTGCTTGGTGCTTTTTGGTTTTGGACTCGGCTGGTGGCGGGGTACTGTTGCCGCTGAAGCACTGGCGGCATTGCGGGGATTACATATGCAGCAAGTGACCATAGTGGGCTCGGTGACCGACGAAGCCGTCTATGACAAACGTCACCAGCTGGAATTCTCGCTGACCAATGTGCGTTATGAGTCGCCAATCGTCAGGTCGTTGCCAGGTGACATTACGGTTAAAGGTTTTGGGCTGAGTATGGCCTACCGCGGCGACACCATACGGGCTACGGGCAAGTTCTACCCGACGCGCGGCAACAAAGTAGCGAATGTTAGTTTTGCCACCTTGGAGGTAGTGGCGCGTGACGACACGTGGGTGCATAACTTCCGGCGCTCATTTGCCGCTGGCATGCAATCGGCATTACCCGAGCCGCTGGCATCATTTGCGCTGGGGTTGCTGATTGGTCAGCGCACGACATTACCGGAGGCTACTGACCAGCAACTGCGCGAGGTGGGCCTGACGCATATCATCGCGGTGTCCGGCTATAACCTGACGGTCATTGTCATGGCGTGCCGCCGGCTGTTGGCGCCATATTCCAAGTTTCAGGCTACGGCGGCCTGTGTTTTTCTGATAAGTCTGTTTCTGGCCATCACCGGGACGAGCCCGCCGATTGTCCGGGCAAGCGTGATTAGTATGCTCGGCATCGCAGCCTGGTACTATGGCCGCGAGATAAAGCCGCTGGTGCTGCTGCTCGTCGGGGCCGCACTTACCGTGCTAGCCAATCCTTTTTATTTGTGGGGCAATGTCAGCTGGTATCTGTCGTTTCTGGCGTTCTTTGGGGTGCTCGTGCTTGCGCCATTGGTCTGTCGTCGGCTGTGGGGGCCAAAAGAGCCCAAGATGATCGGAGGGCTGCTGGTTGAGAGTGCGTGTGCGACGGTGCTGGTGGCGCCGTATATTTTATGGATATTTGGGCAAACATCGCTGGTAGGCCTGATTGCGAATATGTTGGTAGTGCCGCTGATACCCCTGGCCATGCTGCTGGGTCTGGTGGCTGGATTAGCTGGTATGTTCATGCCGGGGTCAGCGGGGTGGCTGGCCTGGCCGGCACGGTGGCTGCTGACCTATATGCTGGATGTGGCGAACGTGCTCAGCCGGCTGCCATACGCTTTCATAGAAGATATTGGCTTTTCGTTTAGTGCAATGTGCGTTGCCTACGCTGCCCTCGGATTTGTGACATGGGTACTGTGGCGCAAGACGCGGACCCTGCCAAAGACACACATTTAGTAATCTAAACCATTTTCTTGCATGTCGAGGTAACCTAGGGTACTGTGTGCGCGTCTACAACTATAACGTGAGGAGAAATAGCGTGGCGCGAGTTGATATTACCCATATAAAGCAGGCTTTGTGTTTGGCGATTGTTGCGGCGTGTATGCTGAGTGTAATCAGTCCTGCTGTGGCAGGTGCCCAGAACCAACGATTAACCAATCGTGACCGTTCGGTTACCAACAGCGAGGTGGGCCAGGCACTGCGCAACACCAGTGGCGTGTTGCAATCGTCTACTGGAACCAAAGTTTCAACCGACAGTGATTCGGCTATCGTGGCCGCCACAGCGGGTGCCACCATAGATGTCCCCAAAGATGCCGATAAGGGCGTAACCATCAAAAACAAAGATGGCAGCAGCCTGGCTGTATCGCTACCAGGTGCTGCCGAAGCGGCAGATGCCCAAAAGGTAACCAATGGCGTCGTCAGCTACCCATCTGACGCCGGTGTTGCAAACGCCGTCCAGGCAACCGATGACGGCGGAGTACGAATGCTAACAGTCATTGATAGCCCAAGCGCCCCCACTCGCTACGACTATCATGTGTCAGTTCCTGCGGGTGGAGCAGTGCGGCTCGCAAGACAGGGTGGTGCGGAAGTTGTCAATGCGCGGAATGAGGTTATAGCTGTTGTAGCGTCGCCATGGGCAAAAGACGCACGCGGCAATCATATCAAGACGTGGTTTGCGACAAACGGCACGACTCTGACGCAATATGTGAAGCATAATGTTGCCGGAGTAGTATACCCAGTCACCGCCGACCCGTTTTGGCTGGCAATAGCTCCAGGAATTTTCTGGTGGGCCGTACAGCGGTGTGGCGCCACGGGATCACTTAGTTTGGTTGCATCATATTTGAATGGAGATCGCTCACCGCGCGCCATGGCAGTCGCCGGCATAGCTGGTTGTTTAGGCGGTTTTGTCGGTGGCACGGGTAAACTTAAGAATATAATGAGGGTTATACGATGGTAGCAATCTTAAAAAATATTTCGTACAAGTTGTTTGCGGTATATGCGGCCGCCTGGTTTGTACTACACTTCGTTGTATTTGATAACCCCTTACTGCGCTCCATCTTTGCGGGTATATTCTTTGCTGCCGGGATGACGGTGATCGACATGTATATGGAGCGTAAATGGGGCGCTAAGTTGAAAGAAGAAGTAAAAAGGATGCAATCCTTGAAGCCTCCTACACCCACATCTTCTGATAAGAAACATACTAAGTAAGCTTGTTATAACCTTAGCATATGGTCTGGGCGTCGGGGTAGCCGAGTAAGGTGTAATCTGCTATAATTACCCCTATAAATTGGGCTAATTTGTAGGAATTATAGTATGTCTGGACATTCAAAGTGGTCGACAATCAAGCGGCAAAAGGCAGCCACCGACGCCAAGCGCGGTGCTGTATTTACCAAAATTGGTAACCAAATTGCTATTGCCGCACGTGGTGGCATCGACCCCACCACCAACTCAAACTTGGCTATGGCAATCGAAAAGGCCAAAGCCGTTAACATGCCATTGGCAAATATTGAACGCGCTATCCAACGCGTTGCCGACAAGAATGCCGCCGTGCTACAGGAAATGCTGTACGAAGGCTACGGCCCTGGCGGCGTGGCAATCATGGTGGAAGTTGCTACCGACAACATCAACCGCACCTACCCAGAGGTGCGCCTGGCCTTTAGCAAGCACGGTGGCAATATGGCCGAAAAGGGCGCTGTCGCCTTCCAGTTTGACCGTAAGGGCCAAATCCGGGTAAAGGGCGGTGGTGACGACTTGCTACTGCAAGCGCTTGAAGTTGGTGCTGATGATGTACAGGACGAAGGTGAAGAATCTATCGTCTACACCGATCCCAAGGAATTGGCAAAGGTGCGCGACGGCCTGAAGGCTGCCGGCATAGAAGTTATCGACGCCGAGCTGACCTATGTGGCCAACAATACGGTCGAGGTAACCGAAGAATCTACCGCAGGTAAAATTATGCGCCTGATGGATGCCCTCGATGATATCGACGATGTAACGGCAACGCACGTCAACTTTGACATCGCCGAAGAGCTAATTAAGTAGCGCCCGCTGAGATAGAAATGTATACGTCTACAGATGTGGGCGTATTTTTTCTATGAGCTGGCTGCTGAAGGTGGCGTCGTGGCGCAGGACGGCCAGTTCGGCAGTGCCGAAGCCAACACCTGCTTGCACGTAATTATGGCTGCCCACAATTGCCGCCTGCTCAGTGGCTATGAGTTTGAGGTGCACATAAGGGTGAGCCTTGGGCAGTTCATGCCGAAACAGCTGGGGCGACTTGCGCAGTTTCGCTAATTGCAGCAGGAGCCAGTGCCCAGGCCGGGGCAGTAACTCCTGCCGAGCAACGCCATTAAAGTACAGCTCGACTTCTACGCCGCGTTCGATTGCTTTTTGGAGTCGCGATATAACGGGGGCATCTGGGAAGTATTGGCAGGTCATCAGAATGTGCTTGTTGGCCTGGTCGATAAGCTGCAATGCTTCTTGGTAAATAGTCGATTGTCCGGGCATGCCGCTGTCCAGGAACAGGCTGGTAGCGTGGTCGATGGGCAGCGTTTCGTCGATGTCACGCAGGACCGCCTGGGTGGTGCCGGCCTGGGCTATAGCCCATATCCGGTCGTACAGCCAATCGGCAATAGCCTTATCATCGAATCGCAGCATCATGTCCACCAGGGCATCACCGCTCAAGTTACAGCCGCCCGTATATGCCGCGTCATTAATAATGGTGGCTTTAATGTGGTTGCGGCCAGCATAGGGGTTAATTACAAAGGTTGTCGGCATGTTAATGATGCTGTAGTGTACGCCGGCGGCCTCGAGTCGCTGCAGGGTAGCGAACTTTTGCTGGTAATCGGGGTTCTTGGTTTCGGTGATAGGCTTGTGCCAAAATACCGGTCCCGTGGGCAGGCCATCGCTGGCGCGCAGCATAAAGGCGATGGCATCCATGACCAGCACCACATCCACATTACGCTGGGCAGCGCCAGTCAGTGCTTCTATGAGCGGGGGCATGCCGGGCTCGGCGGGATCAAAGGACATAGAAATGAGTGCCACACGGTCACCGGCTTGGGTTTGGCTGATTTTTTGGGCTATTTCTGCAAAGTAGTCCGTGTGGAGAAGGGGAATAATCGGTTTCATACGCTCAGGTATATTATACTGGTAAAGATGAGAATTTTGGGGATAGATCCAGGCACCGGCATTTTAGGCTTCGGTGTCATTGATGTCCAGGGGCGCAAAACGCAACTGGTTGATGCTGGTGTTATCCGCACGCCCGTCAAAGAGGATGATGCGGTCCGCCTGCTGACTATCTATGAAGAGCTGACTGATATCATTGCCGCTACTAACCCGACGCTGATGTCTGTCGAAAAGCTCTTTTTTGCCAAAAATGTTACCACGGCTATGACGGTCGCCCAAGCACGCGGTGTCGTGCTGCTGTGCGGCATGCAGGCCGGTATGACTATTCACGAATATACCCCTATGCAGATCAAGCAGGCCATTACCGGCTATGGCAAGGCAGATAAAAAACAGATGCAGGAAATGGTGCGTGTGCTGTTGGGCTTGACTGAAGTGCCCAAGCCGGATGACTGCGCGGATGCCATCGCCGCCGCGTTGACGCACGCCAGTACCATGAGGTTTGCATAGTGGCGGGTCTGCAATCCCCCAAGCCACCGCTGATAGCGCCACTCGAACCCATGGATGAGCTGCCTGAAGAGCCGGTGTTTGATGGCCTGCACGTCCTGGATGTTTTGGACTGGCCAGACTATGATGGTGACCACTGGCAAATAGACGCCAGTAAAGTTGAACGCAGCATGCTGGCTGGCATGACCTTTGAACGCTTAAAGCTCTGGGACTCCATTCTGGTGCGTACCGACATAAGTGCAGCCAAGTGTTTTGATGCGGGAATCCTGCGCACAGAGCTGCTGGGGTGTCGGATGAGCGGCACGCAGCTGGGCGAAAGTAGCCTGAAGGATGTCACCTTCGAGAACTGCAAACTTGACCTGGTAAGTTTTCGCAAATGCCGCCTGGAGCGGGTGGTGTTCCGCAATTGCGTACTGGATGAGGCTGATTTTATTGGCGCCACGCTCATTGATGTAGTGTTTCTGCAATGCGAACTACGGCAAACTGATTTCAACCGGGCACATTGCACGCGTGTTGATATGACCCGCTCTGATTTGTCGGATATCAAAGGTGTCACGAGTCTTAAAAATGTGCGTATCAAGCCCGAGCAGATGATGACTCTTGCGCCGCTACTGTGCGCTGAGGTCGGCTTTACGCTGGAGTAGTTGCCCCTTCGGTGGCGACATCACGCTGCATCATTACCAGGTATCCATCAGGAGTGAAGGCCACGTACCTGCCAATCTGCGGCGGATCATCCGGTACGTCGGTCTGCTTGCTCTTCTCTATGTCAGGCTCGCCACTGTCATCATCTTTTTCCCACGCCCAGAAGGTTTCCATTTCGTCTGAGGTCCAAGCGTGCAGTTTCAGTGTGGAGTAGTCGGCGGGCAGCTGTGGGGTGCCATCAGCATTGGCAGGGACCTCACATATCACCACAAAGTAATCGCTCCCATCCAATTCATGAACAGTAGTGGTCACATTAATGACTCCTGGCCTTGATGTACGGTCCACCCGGTGCCAGTCGAGCGCCGTAACATGGAGTTCTCGCCCACCCATCACGCGTTCAATGGCGTCAAGTTGTGTATTGGCGTCATGGACATAGGCTTCGCGTGGGTCTAATGCCACTGTCTCAGGCATAACTGCGGCGCCGCTGTGCAGCGCCTGCCTGTCACCGGGCAGTACAATATGTCCTGTCTCATCAACGGTAATGGTAAGCGCTGAGGCAAAGAGTTCGGCGGCAGCTTGCCGCGTGGACTCTACGCTCGGCCCCGGGGTTATATCGGCAGGATCTTGCTTATTGATGTCGAATTCGCCGTCCTTGGCGCTGTCTATGAAGGCCGTCCACTCTTTCCCCGTAAAGCCAAATATAACGGGGCTTATAAGGGCCGCTAAGCCGTCAGGTCGTCGTATACCTTGCCCGGCCAGCACCGCTGTATCGGCCTCGGCGGCATAGACTGCGGTTACCGTGCCGGTCTGGCCTATCTTCGCCCGGGATGAAATAGTCCAAGGCATCTCATCAATATGCGGGCGCCTATCGCCCAACGCCCGGGCTATCTCGGCGTGTTTGGCCAGCGCATCAGGGTCAAGGGGTATCTCTCCAGTCATCTTAGTGATTATTTGTACCCCATTGCCATGGCCTTTGCAAATACTGTGGCATAATAGAAGGCAATGATAGCGACACTTACTGGCAAGATTGCCGAAAAAATTGGGGATATAGTAGTCATTGACGTGCAAGGCGTCGGCTACGGCATTTTAGTAACCGCCGAAGACTTTGGCTTATTAACGACCGGCAATACAGCCAAAGTGTATGTGCATGAGCATATCCGCGAGCAATCACACGACCTATTCGGCTTTGTAGGCCTGGATACCATGCAACTGTTTGAGCAATTACTGAACGTTAATGGTGTCGGCCCCAAGATGGCGCTGAGTATCTTGAGTACCGGATCGGCCAACGAAGTACGCCGGGCAATAGCTGGCGGCGACCTCAAATTCATCCAGCGGGCGAGTGGCGTTGGCAAGCGTGTTGCCGAGCGGGTCGTCGTTGACCTGAAGGACAAAGTAGGGCTGGCAGGCGTAGACCTGGCAAGCACTGGTATGCTCCAGTCCGATGCTTTCCTGACGCATCAGGACGAAGCCGTCGAAGCGCTCGTTTCGTTGGGCTACTCACCACAGGACGCTGCTCTGGCGCTGGCTAAAGTACCGGCCGACCTTTCAGTCGAAGAGCGTGTCACACAAGCTCTTAGAAAGTAATCGTTACCTTCACGGGCAGGTGGTCGGAGTGCTCAGTTTGTACTGCGTCGCTGTCAACGACGGTAATATCATCGCTGGTAAAGATATAGTCGTAACGGTGGCTGAGGTAGGGAATGACGTTATTGTCATACGAGACGTGCTTGCTCGGCCAGGTGCCAACCTCGTATGCCGGCCCGGCGTGGGTTAGTTTTTCTGCGAGGCGCGTAACGGTTTCTGATTCTGGCCGGGCGTTGAGGTCGCCCGTAAAGATAAAGTGTGGCGGATGGCCTTCAATGGTTTCGAGCAGCCGGTCGGTCTCGTGTGCGAGCTCAGCTCCAAAAGAGAGGTGGGCGGTGCTGACGGTCAGATCGCCGGATGGTGTTTCGAGGGTCGCCTCCAGATAGGCTCGTGTTTCGGTACTGTGCCCGTTAATACTCTCGGCTTCGCGCAACAGTACCTGGCGGGTACGCAAAATAGGATATTTGCTAAACAGGCCGTTGCCCATATGGTAGTAGTGGTCGCCGTCTCGCTTGAGGGTTTGATAGTAGGCCGAATAGTAGCCCAGGTCGGCAATCAGACGCGGCAAGTCGGTGCCCGGGTTGATGTATGAATCGGTGGTCAACTCTTGCAGGCACACAATATCAGCATCACAGGCCTGGAGCTGGCTGATGATGTTTTCTGCTTTCTCCTGGAACCAAACGTTCCATTGCAAAATGCTGTAATTCATGAGAAAAGTATACCTTTAGACGTAAGCTTGATACAATATTTTAAGATATGGCGATTGAACGGATAGTTAATACGGGGATTAGTGACGACGATAGTCAGCAAGAGGAAGAGCTGGAAAATACCCTCCGGCCCAAGGACTTTGCTAACTATATCGGACAGGAGCGGCTGAAGCAAAACTTACAGCTGGCAATTGACGCCGCCAAAAAACGTGGCGACACCCTGGACCACATCTTGCTGTATGGCCCACCTGGCTTGGGCAAGACCACTATGGCCAGTGTTATCGCCAATGAAATGGGTGCCCAGATTCGCATTACGTCCGGCCCGGCCATCGAACGGGCAGGCGATTTGGCGAGCATGCTGACCAATCTGCAGGACGGTGACATGTTATTCATCGACGAAATCCACCGCCTGAACCGCAACGTCGAGGAAGTGCTGTACTCGGCTATGGAAGACTTCAAGTTGGACATTATGCTCGGCAAAGGTCCGAGCGCCCGCAGCCTGCGCCTGGACTTGCCCAAGTTTACGCTGATTGGGGCGACGACCCGTACCGGTGCTTTAGCCGCTCCGCTCCGCGACCGGTTTGGTATGATTCACCGCCTGGAATTTTATAAGCCCGATGAAGTGCAGCAAATTATCCAGCGTGCAGCAGATATTTTGAATGTGCAAATCCACGCCGAAGCAGCAAGCGAACTTGCCACCCGCGCCCGTCTGACACCCCGTATCGCCAACCGGCTGCTCAAGCGTGTTCGTGATTACGCCGATGTAAATGGCGACGGTATTATTGATACGGGTATCAGCCGTAAGGCCCTCGAACTGCTCGAGATTGACGATTTGGGCCTCGACCCGGCTGACCGCATGCTGTTGGTGGCAATTATCGATAATTACCGCGGTGGCCCGGTAGGTGTGGAGACGCTTGCTGCCTTGACTGCCGAAGAACGCAGTACCATCGAAGACTTTTATGAACCGTACCTCATGCAGATTGGGTTGCTGGAGCGTACGCCCCGCGGCCGTAAAGTCACCTACAAAACCTACAAGCACCTGGGCAAGACACCCCACAAATCCTTTGACGAACAACAGGCGGCAATGTTGTAAGAGTGGGGTATAATAAGGGGTAAGATGAACCAAGACCCGCAAGCTCCACCGCAGCAGCCGCAGCCTACGCCGCACAATAATGAATATCCACCGGTGCCACCAGCCCAAGATGGTGACCAACCAGTAGCCTATGATACGCAGGGTCGCCCTTTATACCTGCATCCATCCGCCCCGCCAGCCCCGCAGCAAACCCCCGGTCAGCCACCAATGCCCCAAGTGGTGTATATGGCCCGTCCAATGGAGCCCGCCAAGGTGCACATTTCTGACGAAGCTATGCGCCGCCATGAAGAGTCTTCCAAAAAATACCCCTTCCTTAACTTGAGTAAGGGTGAGTATGTTATTAGTGCCGTGAAGCGCCACCCAATTGGATTGCTCAGCATCTGGGCCATCGTTGCTTTCCTGGCCTTAGCCTTTACGGCAATGGGCGTCATGATCTTTACGGGCAGCGGCAGCCTGGCTTCGACCATGAGCGATGCCGAAGATTTACCAGCGCTGGTAGCCGGAAGTCTGGGCTTTTTGTATGTCCTGCTCGCTCTGGGCGGTATGGCTGCGACCTATATTTATGAGCAGAACAAGTTCTTCCTGACTAACGAGAGTGTTATTCAGGAAATACAGACCAGTTTGTTCGACAAGCATGAACAAACGGTGAGCTTGGGTAACATTGAAGACGCCAGCTACCAAAAGAAGCATGTCATTGAGTCAATTTTCAATTACGGCAGCATTCGCTTGTCTACCGAAGGTGATGAGACCACGTATCGGTTTGATTTTGTGGCTAATCCAAAGAAGCATATTGCGGTTTTGAACAATGCCGTAGAAGCGTTTAAAAACGGTCGCCCCGTCGAAGGTTAACTGCCTGTTGGCGCCTCCCTGGACGGCACACTTTGGGCGTAAAAGATGTGCTCCGCGCTCACGGTACCGAAGTACCGTTCACTTGCGGTGCTCCTTTTCTATCCCAAATTGCGCTCGCCCAGGAAGCCGCCTAGTTTTTGTGTAGGGGTGAAATAAGCCTTTAAAAAGGCTTATTTTATGGTTTGAGGAGGTTGTGGAGGGGTTCGGGTGGTTTGAAGGAGAGGTCCAGGCTTTGGTGGTCGAGGTCCGCGGTAAGGTAGGCGCATTTGGTGGGTTCTTCGTCTTGGGGCGCGTGGGTGCCGATGGTTTCTACCAGGCGATAGAGAGTGTTCTGGCCAAGGATGATAGCCTTTTTCCAGAGCTCATAAGGAATTGTTTCACCGGGCGGCAGGACGGCTCGGGATTTGTGCCACATTTGCGCTGTGGCAACTTCTATGTCTGCATCGTTGTAGAACGGATCTTTATAGGTCTGCCTGTCGCTACCCAGAAATCCAAAGAGTCCCTCTTCGAGAACGATGGCCCGGCCGCCGTCCTCTATGGTGTCTACGATGGGGTCGCTGCGGCGTTTGAGGCCGAGGAGGCTTCGCATGACGGGCGACCAGCCAGTCACGGCCAGCAGGCCCAGGTGCAGGGCATCGTGAAAGCGGTAGCCGTCTTC
>DASPHS010000097.1:0-5843 GCA_035629475.1 Saccharimonadales bacterium (SeqCode) | reverse complement strand
GCAAATATAATATTTTGTGTCATAACAACCGTCAGACCAAAAATGACGACCATGAATATCATAATAGGTACTGCTTCTTTGCGAGCCCGGACGTTGGTTTTCTCCCGCTTGTCCAGATAGGCGGGTAGGGCGGCGAGAATTTTGGCATCAGTAGGGAGTACGCCGGTGGCTACGGCTTTGTGCAGCTGTGCCTGTTCGCCAGGTTCGGTCAGGCCGGTCGTTTTTTCGAGCTTCTTTATGTTGCGCCTGGTTAAAAGGGTAAACAGGAACGCTATGGGAATGCCCCATACGACTGTTTGCGCCAACGAAATCTTGCCGTTATGCAAGACAAGTTGCAGCAGCGTATGGATAGCCAGGGCAGTAAAGAAAAGCCCGGGTATTGAGGTGAGTAGTTTGCGACGCTTAGAAGGAGTATTCATACTGCGCGCAGTATAGCACGCCCCATACGACAGAAGGGCAGAGCTGTAAATGCCCCATCGGCTGAAGCGGTATTTTTATTTGTAACGTTATATAACAAAACCCTCAGGTCTCTGAGGGTTTCTAGCTTCGAAATGGTAGCGGCGACAAGACTTGAACTTGTGACCCCCGGCTTATGAGTCCGGTGCTCTAACCAGCTGAGCTACGCCGCCATATTCAGGTATGAAATATACCACAGTTTATCCCTGTTTGCTAGTACTGCTGGCAAAGAAATGGCGGTTAGCAAGCAGGAGCTGGTATAGGGCTTGGTAGTAGGGCTCAATTTCGGGTGATACGGCCACCTTATGCCGCTTCACTTGGTCCAGTCTTTCAGGGGTAATGCCTTCTTGCTGCCAGGTGTAGCCTTCGCTCAGGAAAATCACCATAATGGGCATAATCTTATCAAGGGCGTAGACGAATTTTGCCTCGGCGTCGGCGCGCAACTCATATGCCTTAATAGTGTTTGCCATAGCAGGGAAGTCAGGCCATTCCGCCTCAAGCTTGGCAAGGGCTGCCGCCTCGCGCTCGTGCTTGCTATCTAGCATGGCTTGGTCGGCATATACATAAGTATCACCGGCGTGTACCTCAACGAGGTCATGTATCAGTGCATAGCGGATAACGGTATCCTTATCGAGTTCGGGGAAGTACTGGCTTACAAACCAGGCGGTCATCGCCAGGTTATAGCTATGTTCAGTGTCATTTTCGGGCCGGTGGCTGCCAGGGATGTGTGTCACGCGTTCAATCGCCTGGAACTGCAACAGGAGCGATTGAAAAGACAGGAGGCGGGTGATGTCGGGCTGATCCATGGAGTAATAATGTGCTATTTAGGACCGTTGGGCAAGCCAGGGTGCGAACTCGTGCCAGACGGTTTGGTGGTTGCCAATAGGGGACCGGCCCAGAACGCGCATTTCGGCACTGCTCAAGCCCTCGTCATTAAACGACACCACGCATTCGTTGCTGCTATCTTCCGGGCCTCGTGCCTCATCTAATATCCTGCCAGTAATGTCGTAGGTGAAGAGCTGCTGGCCGTGCTCGTCCTGGTAGACGGCGATTTGGCGCAGGATAACCGTTTTATCTTGCAGGCGAGCCGTCAGGTCCAGCCACTGCTGCGGCCCGAACCAATGATTGACGGATTTCATATAGGGGCCAGGGAAGCCGCCCAGGGCGGGAATCATCCACGTATCATCGGTTACGACCAACGGCTTTTGGAGGATGTCATAGGCTTTTTGGGCTTTGTCGCGGGCAATCGGCTCGCCGGTTTCACCCTGTATTTCCACGATGTCCAGCTCGGCTTGAGCAATATCCACGCCGAACTGGCTGCAGATGCGTTGGGCCGCACTCAGCTTATGGGCGTTACCGGTAACAAAGGTGATTTGGGGCATACTTGGTACAATTATCCACAGATATGCAAGTTGAGGCAATAAAACCTGGCACATATGTACTGGCAGTATCGGGCGGCGTGGACTCGATGGTGCTGCTTGATGTACTGCGGCAAAACCCGCAGCTGCAACTGGTGGTAGCGCATTACGAACATGGCATCAGGCCGGATGCCGATCAGGACCGGCAATTGGTGGAGGCGGTAGCGGCCAGCCATGATATCCCGTTTGTTTGTGCCCATGGCCGCCTGGGTACAGGCGCCAGTGAGGCAGTGGCCCGCGATGCCCGGTATGCCTTTCTGGAAGAGGTGCGGGCTACGCACGATGCCCAGGCCATCATTACTGCCCACCATCAGGACGATTTGCTGGAGACGGGCATCATTAATATGCTGCGTGGCACTGGCCGCAAAGGGCTGAGCTCGCTCAGGTCTACGGAGCATCTCCTGCGGCCGCTGCTACAGGCCACCAAGCAGGACATCTATGCCTATGCTACTGCGCACGGCCTCGCCTGGCGGGAGGATAGCACCAACATGCAGGATAAGTATCTGCGTAATCATGTGCGCCACCGCCTGCTGCCCCGGCTGGATGCAGGCGCTAAGCGCTTGCTACTGACCTATATGGAGCGTGCTGCTGCCGTTAATCCCTTGATTGACGTCCTGTTGCAGCAGGATATTGCTGCGCATAGTAGCGAAGGCGGCCTGCAGCGGGGCTGGTTTATCATGCTGCCCCACAGCGTATCCTGCGAAGTTATGGCCGCCTGGCTGCGCCAACAGGGCATCAGAACATTTGACCGCAAGACCATTGACCGCCTGGTCGTGCTGGCTAAAACTGGCCGCCCAGGTAAGCAAGGGGACATTGGAGCTGGATATTCACTGGAGGTTACCAAGACAATCTTGCAGGTCCGCCCCAGATACGTCTCGTAATTACAGAGTAACAGTGTATAATTTTGTTATATGGATAAAGGTAACAAAAGTTTTCGTGCTCCCAACAGGGGAGGGAGCGGCCGTAAGAGCTTCAAGAGCATCGGTTTTCTGGCCCTCATTGTTTTATTTGGTCTCATTATTTATACGGCGTACAACCAGCCTAACGGTTTGAAAGAAGTACCACTGACGACTGCGATCGCTGATGCGAACAGTGGTAAGTACTCCAAAATTGAGGTAAGTGGTAACGAATTAGAAATCACAAAGAAGGGTGATGACAAAGCAACGTTGCAGTCATTTAAAGACCCTAACGCTAGCCTGAAGGAAGAGGGCATGAACCTGTCTAAAGTTGATGTTGCCTACAAGGCTGACTCATCGACCGGTTCACTGCTCGCCAACATTGGTATCTCACTGCTGCCAGTCCTTATCATTAGCCTCGTGTTGTTCTTTATGCTACGGAGTGCTCAAGGCCAGGGTAACCAGGCCCTCAGCTTCGGCAAGAGCCGTGCGCGCTTGTATGGCAACGAAAAAGACAAAGTAATGTTTAACGACATCGCCGGTTCCGACGAAGCCAAGCAGGACTTGCAAGAAGTCGTAGAATTCCTGAAGTACCCCAAGAAGTTTGTGAATGTCGGTGCACGTATTCCAAAGGGCGTCCTGCTGGTTGGCCCTCCCGGTACTGGTAAGACGATGCTCGCCCGTGCTGTCGCCGGCGAAGCGAACGTGCCATTCTTCAGCATTTCCGGTTCAGAGTTCGTGGAAATGTTCGTAGGTGTCGGTGCAAGTCGTGTTCGTGATTTGTTTGCAAAAGCTAAAAAGAACGCGCCGTGTATTATCTTTGTCGATGAAATTGATGCCGTTGGACGCCGCCGTGGCTCTGGTATGGGTGGTGGCCATGACGAACGCGAACAAACACTGAACCAAATCCTCGTTGAAATGGATGGTTTCGAACAAGGTCAAAACGTTATCGTACTTGCTGCAACAAACCGTGCCGATGTACTTGACCCAGCATTGCTCCGCCCTGGCCGTTTCGACCGCCGTGTAAACATCGGTTTGCCTGACCGCAAGGACCGTGAAGCTGTACTGAAAGTGCACTTTGCCAAGAAGCCTGTTTCTAAAGAGGTTGACCTTGACGCCTTGGCTGCCAAGAGTGCCGGCAGTAGTGGTGCCGACCTGGCAAACATCGCCAACGAAGCTGCCATTATCGCCGCTCGCCTGAACCACAAGGAAATTACCAACGAAGATGTAACCCAGGCCTTTGAAAAGGTCGCCATCGGCCCTGAGCGTAAGAGCAAGGTCATGAACGACAAAGAGAAGGAAATTACCGCCTACCACGAAGCAGGTCATGCTATCGTCGGACACGTACTTCCTGACAGCGACCTCGTGCACAAGGTGACTATTATCCCTCGTGGTGGTACTGGTGGTGTGACATGGTTTATTCCACCTGAAGACAAGAACTACCACAGTATCGTTGAATACAAAGACGTGCTGGCCCGCATGCTTGGTGGCCGTATTGCGGAAGAAGTTGTGCTCGGTGGTGATCATGTGACTACTGGCGCTGGCAGCGACCTCCAAAAGGCTGCTGAGCTGGCCCGTGAGATGATTATCAACCAGGGTATGGGTAAGAGCCTCCGCAACCAGGTGTTCCAGGTTGACGAAGGCATGATTCTGGACCGCATGACACATGAGCGCCAGTATTCCGAAGACACCGCCAAGGTGATCGACCAAGAAGTTGAAGCACTCGTAAAAGAAGCCGCAGACCGCGCCCGTTTGGTTATCAAGGCCAACCTGGCAGGGCTGGAGAAGCTGAAGGATCGCCTGATCGACAAGGAAACAATCGAGGCAGAAGAGGTTAAGGAAATTCTTAAATCCTCTACGATGCCAAAGGCTGCCGCGCTTTACTAGCATAAGCCAACGTTCCATATAGCTAACCGCCCGGTCACAACAGACAGGGCGGTTATTTTTTTAATCGCAAGGTCCCCTACCCTGGCTTATTGTTGTGTAAGCGACGCCGGGCCCAGAAAGTACTGGAGCCTAAGGGAGCGATGGGGCTATACTAAGATACAAGTCCGAATAGTAATTCCCATAGATGCAAGATAAACCCACGAAACCCAAAAAACGCATATCATTGGGCAACATAGCGCTGCTGCTGATGATGACCACCTTGATCGGGCAGGTGCTGGGTTTTTTGCGCGTCAAATTAATTAACGCCAACTTCTCGCCCCATGGTCCGCACAGCACCGATGCCTACTTCGCTGCTTTTACTATTCCTGATTTCTTTTATTTTACGGTGGCTGCCGGTGCCTTAGGCGTGGCCTTCATGCCGTTCCTGTCGGACCGCCTACAAAAGGGCGACCGCAAGGGTATGTGGGAGCTGTCAGCCAGCTTGCTGAACTTGCTGAGCATTGCCATGGCCGTCGTGGGTGTTATTGTCTTTGTGTTTGCCGAGCCGCTCATTAAACATATCGTGGCACCGAGTTTAACCCCTGAACAAACAGAGAATGCTGTCACCATCATGCGGCTGCTTAGTTTGAATCCCCTGTTCTTTACTATTGCCGGTGTGCTGACGAGTGCCCAGCAAACACTGGGCCGCTTTTTCTTTTATGCTATTGCGCCCCTGTTCTACAACCTGTCAATCATCGCCAGTATTTATATCTTCCGGCATACCGAAATAGGACTGGTGGGCTTGGGCATCGGCGCACTGGTGGGCGGTCTGCTGCAGTTGCTAGTCATAGCAATGGGGCTTATTGGCACCCGGTTCCATTGGCGGCCCAAAATTATGTGGCGCAGTGATGACTTTCGTTCGGTGCTGCGACAGTTGCCGGCCCGCTCTATTGACCAGGGTATCGACCAAATTCAGAGTATCATCGAGATTAACCTGGCCAGCCGCTTGGGCAGCGGTTTCGTGAGTTTTTACAGTAACGCCTATACCTTGCACACGGCGCCTATTCTGCTGCTTGGTACGGCTATTTCCACGGCGGCCTTCCCCCGCTTGAATAAGCGCCTGAGCCAGGGCAGGCCCGACCTGTTCCGCAAGGACTTTCTGCGTACGCTGCGTATTATGATTTGGCTGACCATACCCGTGGTAATT
>DASPHS010000096.1:0-8593 GCA_035629475.1 Saccharimonadales bacterium (SeqCode) | reverse complement strand
CGCCTGACCTTGTTCGGCGCCACAGCACTTGGCCTGCTGGCCATGGCACCAATCATCGCCCAAGCGTTCGTCAGTAGCAGTATCGCCATTCAGGGCACCAGTGTGTTGATCCTGGTAGCCGTATCGCTCGAGACACTCCGTTCTGTAGAATCACGCGCGCTCATGATCACCTACGATCAGTACAGTGACCCCGACTTCTTCCAGGATGGCGAGAACGGTGACGGCCCCGTTACTAAAAAGCGTCGCCTCAGCCTGCCATTCCGCAAGAAAAAGCCGACTCCTGCAGCCTAAAAGCAGTCGTCATCCATCCAAAAATGAGCAGCTCCACCAGCTGCTCATTTTTATATTTACTATCCCTGTTGTAATTGGCGGAAACAGTTGCTATAATTACATCTTGTTATACACTTATGGGCAATAAAGAAGTAATCGAGCTAACGGGAACAATTGTAGAGACCTTACCAGGTACTCAATTTCGTGTTGAGCTCGAGAACGGGCACATAATTATAGCTCACGTTGCCGGCAAAATGCGCAAGCACTACATTCGTATTGTCCCCGGCGACAGCGTGACGGTTGAGTTGACCCCTTATGATCTTACTAAGGGCAGAATCACCTATCGCAAAAGTTAGTACATTCATAGAGTGATTCAGAAGCCGCGTTCTGGCATGTCCAGTATCGCGGTGTTGCTGTATCTTTCCATGAATGTCCTAACGACATTAATAATATTAAGCAGTGTGTCATAGCACCTGAAAGGAGCGTGATCCGCATGAAAGTGCGTGCAAGTGTCAAAAAGATCAGCCCCGACGACCAAATTGTTTGGCGTAAAAGTCGTGGGCGCGGTGGCAAAGCCAAGCTCTATGTCATCAACAAACTTAAACCAAAGCACAAGCAGAGGCAGGGTTAATTATGGCTCGTATATCTGGAGTAACAATTCCAAGCGACAAGCAAGTGCAAATTGCACTTACCTACGTATACGGTGTTGGCCCCAAGACTGCAGCTGATGTTTTGGCTGCGGCTAAGGTTGAACCAACCGTTCGCGTAAAAGACCTGACAGATGCCGAGGTTTCTCGCATCCAGGATTTCATCAACGAACACTACATCGTTGAAGGTGAACTGCAACGTATCGTTGCCGGTAACATTAAGCGCCTGAAGGACATCAACGCATACCGTGGTATGCGCCACAAGGCTAACCTACCATCTCGTGGTCAGCGCACCAAGACGAATGCTCGCACTCGTCGTGGCAAGAAGAGCACCGTAGGTGGTACTGCTAAGAAGGTCGCTTCAAAGACCTAGGTCTAGGAAAATAATATGGCAGATACTAATACAGCAGCAAAGAAGAAGAAAGCCAAGCGCTCCGTTTCACACGGTCAGGTGCACATTCTGGCTACGTTCAACAACACTATCGTTACCTTTACCGACGCCCAGGGCGGTGCTTTAACAAGCGCTAGCGCTGGTGGCTGCGGTTTCCGCGGTTCCAAGAAGGGTACTGCTTACGCAGCCCAGGTTGCCTCTGAAAAGGCTGGCAACGCCGCTAAGCAGCTCCACGGCTTCGCTAAGGCAGACGTATTCCTTAAGGGCGTTGGCCTCGGCCGTGACGCCGCAGTCCGCGCACTGAGCGGTCTCGACATCCAAGTAGAAAGCATTAAAGACGTGACAGGCGTACCTCACGGTGGCGTCCGCGCTAAGAAGGCACGTAGGATCTAATCATGGCACGAGATACTCAATCCATTGTTAAGATGTCCCGCCGCGAAGGCTATGCTCTTCACCCGAAGGCTCACAAAGCACTCGCTAAGCGGACAAACACTCCAGGCCAGGCTCAGAACGGCCGTGGCTCACGCAACAAGCCAAGTCAATACTCCTTGCAGCTTCGTGAGAAGCAAAAGGTTAAGCGCCTATACGGTTTGCTTGAGCGCCAGTTCAGCAACCTGATGAAGGAAGCAAGCCGTAAGCAAGGTCAGGCTGGTGAAGTGCTCCTCCAATTACTGGAACAACGCGCTGACAACGCAGTGTACCGCGCTGGTTTTGCACCAAGCCGCCGCGCTGCCCGCCAGCTCGTTACCCACGGTCACTTTATGCTCAATGGTCGTCGTATTGACGTTCCTTCCATCCGTCTTCGTCCCGGCGACGAACTGACTGTCCGCGAGCACAGCAAGGGTACCGAATACTTCAAGAAAATCGATGATGTCAGTCCAGCTCCTAGCACCACTCCAGGTTGGTTGAAGGTTGACCGCAAGAAGTCTACCTTCTCGGTCACCGGTGTTCCAACCCGTGAAGAAGCAGAGCCGGATATCAACGAACAGTTAATCGTAGAATACTACTCACGCTAGGGAGGATGCGCTAAATATGTCAAAAATGATTCACACGCCAGGTCTTGTAAAGGTAGACGACCACAGCGCTACTACCGCTACCTTCGTTGTAGAACCACTGCACAGTGGCTACGGCATGACCTTGGGTAACTCGCTTCGCCGCGTACTGCTTTCCAGCATCGCCGGTGCAGCCGTCACCAGCTTCAAGATCGAGGGTGTTACGCACGAGTTCACTACCGTTCCTGGCGTTAAGGAAGATGTCGTTGACATCATGCTCAACCTCAAGGGCATCCGCTTCCGCGTATACGGTGACGAACCACAGCAGATTCGCATCGTAAAAGATGGCAAGGGTATCGTGAAGGCCAAGGACATCCAGGTTAACGCCGATGTTGAAGTCGTCAACCCCGAGCACGTTATCGCTACTATCGATGACGACAAGGCTAAGTTTGTTATGGACTTAGTCGTAGAGACCGGTCGCGGTTACCGCACCGTAGAAGAAGGCGCTGCCAAAAAAGCAAGCGACCACGTAGCTGTTGACGCAATCTTCAGCCCCGTGCTCCGCGTACGCTACAAGGTAGAAAACACTCGTGTTGGCCAGATGACCGACCTCGACAAGCTCCTGCTTACCATCGAGACTGACGGCTCCATCACACCACGCGATGCTTTCGAAGAAGCCGCAGCTATCCTGGTTAACCAGTACACTGCGCTCGCCGGCAAGACTCGTGTAGAGGCTGCTGAGCAGTTGGTACCTACCGGTATCACCACCAGCGGCATTGCCAGCGACAACGGCGAAGAGCCAACTGCTTTGAACACACCTATCGAAGACCTTAACCTGAGCGCACGCACGACAAACGCCCTCATCAACAACGACATCCACACTATCAAGGATTTGTTTAGCTTGAGTGACGCAGAACTTCGTGACCTTAAGGGCTTCGGCAGCAAAGCATTAGATGAAGTTAAAGAAAAGTTAGCGGAGTTGGAGCTTTAAGATGCACCGTCACGGATACAAAGGCCGAAAACTGCACCGCGAGCGCGACCAACGGGAAGCGCTTATCAAGGGACTGGCAGATTCACTCATCAAGTATGAGTCGATTGAAACCACGCTTCCTAAGGCCAAAGAAGTGGTGCCTTACGTAGAAAAATTAATCACCAAGGCTAAGAAGGGTGACCTTCACAACCGCCGTCAGGTAATTAGCAGCCTGCAGACTATCGCCAGCGCACACAAGCTGGTTGATGAGCTGGCTCCTAAGTTAGCTGGCCGCACAAGTGGACACCTGCGCATCGAGAAAACTCGTTTGCGCCGGGGCGACAACGCACAGCTGGCACGTATCAGCTTTGTTGACGACCTGAACGAAGCCCCAGTAGCCAAGGCAGCAGCCAAAGTAGCAGTCCCTGCTACTACCGCCAAGCCAGTTGCTGAAAAGGTTGAAAAGAAAACTCCTGCTAAGAAGGCTACTGCAGCCAAGGAGGAGAAATAATGAAAACCTTTAGCGCAAAGCCAACCGATGTTACCCGCAAGTGGTACGTCATTGACGCCTCAACGGCTCCTATCGGCCGTGTAGCAACCCAGGTTGCTACCTTGCTGACCGGTAAGGGTAAGCCAATGTTCACCAAGCACATTGATACCGGCGACTACGTTGTTGTTATTAACGCAGGTAACGTTCAAGTTACCGGTGGCAAGATGGACACCAAGAAGTACTACCGCCACAGCGGCCACCCCGGTGGCCTGAAGGAAGCTACCATGCGTGAAAAGATGGAAAAGGACCCTACATACGCCCTTATCCACGCTGTTCGCGGCATGCTTCCCGTAAACAAGCTGCGCGATGGCCGTCTGGAACGCCTGAAGGTCTATGCTGGTGCGGAGCACAACCACGAGGCTCAGAAGCCTGAAGTAATTGAAGTAAAGGAAGCTAAGTAGCCATGGCAGAGAAGAACACCTATTTCTACGCCCTTGGTCGCCGCAAGGCAGCTACTGCTCGTGTCCGCCTACAGGGCGGTAAAGGCAACGTTACCGTCAACGGTAAGCCTGCCCAGGAATACTTCGCTAACAGCGCTTTCTTCCTGAACGAATTGCAGAAGCCATTTGCAGCACTTGACCAAGAGAACAAGTTCGACGTGAGTGTCGTTGTTACTGGTGGCGGTCACGCTGGCCAGATCGACGCTATCCGTCTTGGTATCGCTAAGGCAATCGCCCTTATGACACCAGATGTCAAAGCGACCCTTAAGCGCGCTGACCTGCTCAGCCGCGACCCACGTGAGCGCGAACGCAAGAAGTTCGGCCTCAAGGGCGCCCGCAAGCAACGCCAGTTCACCAAGCGTTAGTCTGTACGGACAAGCAAAAAAGAGATCCCTTGCGGATCTCTTTTTGTATGTATGCTATTTCTCGTACTGGGTGAGCCGCGGCACCAGCTCAGTCTTGGCGTACTGCATGAGCGAATCCTCAACCCTTAAACCAAGGCCTGCTTTGAGCACGTCTTCTGGCTGCACATCACCAAATATGCGTTTTTCGAGGCCGAAACAACGGGCTACGGCACGCAATGATGGTTCATTATTATTGAAGAGCTCACTCACGGCGTTTGAAAAAGCAAAGCCCTCCGGATGGTGGGCAGACTGCTGGATAACCCCAGCTGCCCATATCTTGGACACTGCCGTGTACATCTCATGTTTTCTACTGTTTGCCATCTTGGCGCCGTCAAGCACATCATCAAACCAGAGCGGCAGCGTGGGGTCCTTTGAAGGGTTTTGTGGTACACGTCGGCTACGGAGGGCATGCTCGGTCGTATCACCTGTCGTACGCCTGTCACGGACCGCCAAATAGCGCCGCGCGTCTGCCGGACGGGTATGGGCCAGATCAATAGCGAATGCCGTCGCACGATCCCGGTAGTCGTCATCATCCAGACTGGCGATACCCCGGAGCAAACTCCCGATGACCGGCCGGGCCTCATCGCACAGGCCATACCGTACCCGCGATCCAACATCAGGCCGATACAGCACATCGGCAGCCCATAAACGACGCAAATCATTCCGTATGACTAACTCCGTGCGGCCCGGCACTTGTTCACTCAGTTCAGACACCGGCAGCGTCTCTGCACCCAGTAATAGCTGCGCAATGCGCAATGTAGCTATCGGCTTAAAGGTGTAGGGCAGCTCACTCGGCTTACCACGTGGTGCCTCAAAGCCTGCAATGATATCGAGCGGTAAGTCGGGATGCGCCAGCTGCCAATCAGCACAGACACCTATAAAGCCTACTGCCTTACGGCCGGCCGCAGTCGGGACAAATCCGCCTGGGGTCGGCTCTTCAGCCAGCCCCTCTTGGGCGACCCACCGCCTGATGTGCTCGACTGCACTTCTATTTTCAGGATACTTAAGCGGGGGACTGTCAGATCCCTGGGCATGACGGAAGGCAGTGCCCAACTGATATATGCTCATTGGTGCGCAGTCTTCTGGCTGGCCCAATAAAACTGTCTGGCCCAGTGCTTTCAGCGCATCACCCGAAATAGCGTTGGCGATAGGCTTCCACTGGAGCAAATCATAGTTCAGCGCCTCATCGACGGTTCGGCAAGGGGGAAGTTCCATGGGTCGTGGCGTAGCTATTTCAGTCATATGAGTACGATACCATACAAAGAGCGTACACAGATTTCCATACTCATTTTGCAATACTATATTATAATTTATAGGATATGTCGAAAACCCCCGCCGAGAAACGCACCATCTGGATTGAGCGTACCGCCACAGCCCTCCACCTGGATGAGACACAGGCCGCTACGTTGCTGCGCATGGGCCGCACCCAAAGCCTGCGGCTTAACCCACTGGCCGGCGACAAGGAGGCGACGCTCCAAGCACTCCAGGCACTCGGCTGGGAAGGCGAACAGTATGATTGGATGCAGGATGGCTACACCGTGACGAGCCCGTTAGCGACAATCCGTGACAGCCAGCTGGTGACCGACGGCAAAGTATTCATTCAGAATGCTGCCAGCTGGCTGCCAGTGCTTGCACTCGACCCACAGCCCGGCCAGACGGTACTGGATGTATGTGCAGCGCCTGGTGGCAAGACCAGTCATATCGCGGCGCTCACCACTAATCAGGCGGCAATTACCGCGAACGACAACTCCCGGCCACGGTTAGCTAAAATGCGCGCTAACTTTGCGCGCCTACACGTCCAAAACGTCGAGCTCACACTCTATGACGCCACACAGCTTGCCCGGAAACTGGACGGTCTGCAGTTTGACAAGATACTGCTTGATGCGCCGTGCAGCGGGGAAGGTTTGATGCAGCTCGACCGCGATAAAGACTTTGCCATGTGGTCCGTAGCCCAAATCAAGCGCCTCCAGCACTTGCAGAAGAAGGTGCTGGGCCAGGCCTGGCAACTGCTCAAGCCAGGCGGCACCCTCGTATACAGCACTTGTACTATGGCACCCGAAGAAAACGAGGCGGTCATTGACTATCTGCTGCGTACGCATGACGATGCCGAGGTAGTGCCGATTGCACTCCAACTGCCCAATCGCGTACCACCAGTACAAAGCTGGAACGGCAAATCGTTCAGCCCCGCCGTCCAAAACACCATGCGACTGACGCCCAGCGATAGCACCGAAGCCTTCTTTGTGTGCAAGCTCCATAAGAAAGAAACAGCCTAACCCTGTATAATAGGATATAAGATGAGTAAACCTGTAATTTTGACTGGCCTCCGTGCCAACAACGACCTTACTATTGGCAATTATTTAGGTGCGCTACTGCCTATGATCGACATGGCCAAGCAGCGGGCTGGTGAATACCAGATCAACCTGTTCGTGCCCGACCTCCATAGCTTTACGACACCCATAGACCACAGCCAGCTGCAGGGTCAGATTATGCAAAACCTGAAAGTGTTTATAGCTGCCGGCCTGCCACTGGACCACCCTGACGTGCACATTTACCGCCAAAGCTACGTGCCCGCACACTCCGAGCTGACCTGGATTTTGGATTGCTTTACCGGCATGGGCGAGATGGGCCGCATGACGCAGTTCAAAGACAAGTCTGCCAAGCTCAGTGAAGACCGTATCAGCGTGGGGCTCTTTAACTACCCTGTACTCATGGCTGCCGATATCCTGCTCTACAATGCCTCCTATGTGCCCGTCGGCGAAGACCAGACGCAACACCTGGAGTTCACCCGCGATATTGCCGAACGGCTGAACAACCAATTCGGTGAGCTGTTTACCGTGCCCAAATCTGTCCAGGAACAGCACGCGTTCTTTGGCAAAGACCAAGGCCTTCGCATCAAGGACCTGGCTGACCCTACTAAAAAAATGAGCAAAAGCGACGAGACCGGCAAGGGTGTGATTTTCATGTCCGACACCCCTGAGGCTGCAGCTAAAAAGATTATGAGCGCTACCACTGATAGCTTCGGCGAGATTGCCTATGACATGAAGGAACGCCCCGGCATCAGCAACCTCTTGCAAATCCTAGCCTTGTTGACTGGTCAAAACCTGCAAGACGTCATCAGCCAGTACCAAGGCCAACCTCTATATGGTGACCTCAAGAAAGCAGTTGCCACCGTCGTAGGTGACTTCCTGCGTGACTTCCAAGGCCGCTTGGATGCAGTTGACGAGCAGGCCATCCTTTCAAAGCTCACTACCAGCGAATCAACTATGAATGACATTGCCAATGCTACGCTTCTACGCGCCCAAAAAGCCGTCGGCCTGCGTGCTTAACCCCTGAAAGCCTATGAAACAAATACCGTTTTACCCCAATACCGATGATGACCTGCAGTGCATGGTATCTATTTACCGCACACTGTTCGAGTACTATCTGCACAAACGGTTTAGCCAGCGCGAGATGGCGCAATACGTAGGATACGAACCTGGTCGGGCCGCTTGGACCATCCGCCCGCTGACACTTATGGCCCGGTTGGGCTTTGATATCCGCATGGTGGAAACCTTTGACTACAAAGCCTTCCTGAAACACGGCGATGAGTACCTGCACACGGTGTACACTGACCAAGAAATAGCCTGGCATACGAACAATACCAACATCAGCGACATCAAGCAGTATATTCCTGCGTTCCTGCGTACCATTGATTACGAGCAGCGCTCGCCGACACTGGCCGACATTGACAGCATGCTGGCCGAAGACCGGTTGGTGTTCGTAACCGTCAACTCCCGCGTGCTGAATGGCAAGAACGGCTACGCATCACATGCTCTGCTGATTCTGCAAGGGGACAACAAGAACTACATCGTACATGATCCCGGCCTACCCCCACAGCCATACCGTCAATTGACACGCGAACAGCTGTGGGAAGCGATGGGTGGCGAGAA
>DASPHS010000095.1:0-4527 GCA_035629475.1 Saccharimonadales bacterium (SeqCode) | reverse complement strand
GTCAGTAAACCAGGCGATGTCCGGGCCCATGTTAGCTAGCTTGCCGCGCATAATGCCTTTGCTGTCTTGGTCCATGCCTTCATAGCGCTCAAGCTTGACCCCGGCAGTCGCCAAGCCGTCTACAGTCGCGTCAATATCGTTCACGGGGAAGTTGAGTACGGTGAAAGTTGCCGGTACATGACCAGGCTTTTCATACAGAAATACATTGGTGCCGCCGCTTAAGCGCAAAATAAGACCCATACCGTTGTTATCATCAACGGTGATGCCGAGTGTATCCTGATAAAACGTCCGGGCTTGCTGCAGGTCAGCTACGGCAAAGCCGCTAAATGCGCGACTATCCTTGAGGTTGATCATAGCGGTATCCTCCATTATGTATGCAAGCATAGTAATACACGACGCTTATGTTGTCGTCCTAATATGTACCAGTTTGCTATGCTAGGGGGAGATGTTTTCCAAGCAAACCGTTCAGAATTTGCCGAATAATAGCCGGTTTTACATCCTGGTGAGTACGCTGCTCATCAGCCTGCTTACCTTGTGCATCGCGCGCACCCAGATTATGAACGGCCAGCTGTTTTACATACGCCTGGAACAGGCCTATGGTGTGATTTCCATCGCCTTTCTGTATGCCGCATTGCTGATATCGCCACTGAGCAAGCTGTTCGCTGGCCGTACCTGGATGCCGCATGTGCTGTTTGCCCGGCGGGCAATCGGGGTATCGGCTGCTTATTTTGCTGTGTTGCACGCGGCGGTGGCCTTCTGGGGTCAGACCGGTGGATGGGCGGGTATCCAGCTGCTGCCGCAAACGTTCGTCTGGTCGCTGGGCATGGGTGCGGTGGCGCTATGCGTGCTGTTGCTGATGGCCGCCACGTCATTCGACAAAGTGATACGGTTCATGACCTTCCGGCGCTGGAAGTGGCTGCACCGGCTGATTTATGCCGGGGGTATCTTGATTATCCTGCACGTCTGGATGATTGGTTCACTGTTGGTGTTTGATGCCGTGCGGGCCGGGGCCTTCCTGTTGCTGACGGTCTTCTTTGCGCTGGAATCATGGCGAACAGTGGTCGCCGCCGTCAAAAAGTACCCTGAATTACAGCGGCGGGATTACATTGTGGTCCTCACGGTAAGCCTGTGGGCCTTTTGGACGGTGCTGCTCGTCAGCCTGCCGGCCCTGGTGCAGAACTATCATGACGCCCGCCATGGCGAGGAGCACGGCCATGTTGAGTAAGTTGCTCGCCGTTGTACTGTGTGGCGTGGTACTGCTGGCGGTGCCACGCCAAGCAACCGCCCACGTGCTCATTCGCGATACCCGGGGTGCTACGGGTGCCATGCTGCATATCAACCCCGATGATGACCCGGTTGCCGGGCGCCAGACGACGCTGTACTTTGACATTCAGGACCAGGCTGTCGCTGCCCAGGATACACAGGTGGACCTGGTTATCACTGACCCTGCGCAGCTTTCCCAGCAGGTAGCCACCAAGCTCCGTGGGACGAGCATTGCCGCCACGTACACCTTTGATACCCGCGGCCTCTACCAATTGCAGTTGACCATATGGCAGCAGGGCAAAGTACTCCACCGTTTTGAGCAGTCGCAGCGCGTTACTCGTGGTGTCACTGGTGCTACAACGGTGACGCCACCAGCTTGGGCTGAGCCCGGGTTGCTGGTGAGCGGTGTGGCGCTCGTTCTGACTGGCATCATCGCGTATAACCGCCGCTCGTCAATTATTAAGTACAGTAAAATGGAAAGGTAACACATGAAAATCAACAAACAAGTAGCCGCATTGACCCTCAGCGTAAGCGCCCTGGTACTGAGCTTCGGAGGTCTGGCTACAGCCCACGTGACCGTTAAGCCGGGCGAAGCGCCTACCGGCAGTTATCAGACCTTCAGCATCGGTGTTCCTACCGAAAAAGACCAGCCCACCGTTGCTGTTCGCCTGGACGTGCCAAAAGGTGTTGCCTCGGTCATGCCCACCGTAATTCCGGGGTGGACGATAACCACTGAGCGCTCAGGCAGCGGTGAAGACGCTGTCGTCACTTCTATCAGCTGGACCGGCGGGCAAATTGGTGCAGGTTTGAGGGGTGAGTTCACCTTCAGTGCTAAGACACCTGACAACCCAACGACATTACAGTGGAAGGCATACCAAACCTACGCTGACGGTTCGGTTGTGGCCTGGAATGCGAGCGAAGCAGACCAGCCCAAGAAGGCCGATGGTAGCCCTGATTTTGCTACGACCGGCCCATTCTCGGTGACGGAAGTAGCCGCTGAGGATCCTGCGACAGCAACAGCCAACAGCCAATCGGTTGATGACGCGCAGCGCACTGCAAACCGCAGCCAAACGCTCGCACTCCTGGCTTTGGCTGTAGCACTGGCGGCATTTGCGCTTATTACGCGAGCCAATAAAAAGAAGTAGGTTCCCGGTACAGCAAGGAACCTGTGTACAACCCGGGCGTACATTTGGCCGCCCGGGTTGTATAGTGCTGTTCGTATCCCCTTACGTAGTCCATATACTGCGTCCGAAAAATGACAAAAAGCAATATTGACGAGCTTATGTTCCGGGGACATAATGGAAACATTCTACTGCCCGTTCAGTAGAATAGGCTCCCCGTTCCACTTATGAGTCATGAACTGTAAATACAAATGCCGTCGTATGTGCGGTATTTCTTTTTTCTAACCATCCAAGCAATTATTTTTATGCAAGAACACGCACCGTATCCTGATAATCCACAAAGGCTCGTTGAGGGCTATTTTTCACCCGCTGAGCGGTACCCTGAACTATTTCTGGCTGCCGTAGCCTGCACACCGGGGGACTACGACGGCAAAAAGCTCATAGATAGCCGTCTGGTCGACCCCGAAACGCTTGATGAAAAGTTAGCCGAGTTGCGTTCTGTGGGACCCCTTGAGCTCGAAACAGCTTATACGCTGTGGAGTGAGCATTTTGTGGAGCCCAAGACGTACGATGTGGACCTCGACGTGGATCCTGACGAAGTCGTTTCCCCGGTTACTGGCATGACTATGGATGAATACATCACCCAGGGATGGGACGACCTCGAGTATCATGTGGCTCAGCATGCCGGCACGGCAACCGAACTGGGCACCGAGAACCCGCACTTCAAGTCTGGCCGCCGCTACGGCGAGGGCTATTACTGGGATGTGTCTGACGGCCTGGAAGGTATGGTCGTCGAGGCTCAGGGTAATCCTGCCTTGTGGCCCAAAGTATTCGGTGTGCTGAATAACTTCCGCGCCATGATCAACGAATTCGGTTTTGTGCCAAACGGCATGCGCAGCTATTATCTTACCCGGTCACAGCCGCCAAAGTTTGCTCACATGGTCATGCTCGTCGCCCGGAACTGCCCCAGCGAATACATGCCCGTGTCCGACATCGTAGAGGAGTACTTGCCGCAGGTGGTCCAGGAATACGGCTGGTGGATGAAGGGAAGGGACCAGCTGGATGCGGAGCAGGGTATTCGCGCTGCCGACCACGTGGTGATGATGCCCGATGGCTCAGTCCTCAACCGCTTCTGGGATGTGCTCGATACGCCCCGGCCGGAAGGTTACCGCAAGGATCTGGAGGCGGCTGAAGGCATGGATGTGCCACAGGCGCGCCGCCTCTACCGCAACCTGCGTATTATTGCCGAGTCGGGCCGCGACTTTACCGCCGAATACCTCGATGACCCCACCGACCTCTCTTCGGCCTGTGCTGACCGCATCGTGCCTGTCGACCTCAACAGCCTGCTGTGGCAGTATGAGGACTTTATTGCTCGCGCTCATGACCGCGCCGGGCGTTCGGTGCCCGCCAAAGAATTCCGCCAGTATGCTGACAGCCGCGCCGCTGCTATCAACAAATACATGTGGGTCGACGACCCAATGGGCGGCTACTACAGTGGCTTCAAATTCAATGATTATGACTACCAGGATGGTGCACCCACAGGCTTTCTGTCTATGACGACCGCGTATCCGGTTGCCCGTGGTATTGCACCCCTTGATCGGTCTGAACAGGTCTGTACAGTGATGGTTCGCGACCTATTAAAGGCCGGCGGGTTTGTGGCTTCCAATGAGGACTCCAAGCAGCAATGGGATTCGCCGAATGGTTGGGCTCCCGATCAGAATGAAGGCACCGATGCCCTGGACGTGACAGGCCACCGCTTGAACCAACAGAGCCCCCAGGGCGAACAGCCTGGTGCCAAGTGGATTGCCTGGGCGAACGTTGCCCGCAGCCGCTGGGTTGGACGCCATACGCGTATCTTCAAGGCGCTCGGAAAGATTGTCGAAAAGTGCAACGTTATCGACCGCAACCCGCTTGCCGTGCAGGACGGCGAGTATCCGCTCCAAGACGGCTTTTTGTGGACCAACGGTATCCTTCGGAAGTTTATGACGCACCTGAAGGGGGTGCAGTTACCACCGGACTGCGCCCAACACCTCCAGCGCGAAAACGGATTACTGGGTGCTATCCGGCAGGTTGCACAAGCCCGCACAGCCTAGGTTGAGCAGCCACTGGCCGGCGACTGTTAACGTAATCTGTTGGCGGGAAG
>DASPHS010000094.1:0-4606 GCA_035629475.1 Saccharimonadales bacterium (SeqCode) | reverse complement strand
CCCTACTTCATTGCCGTACGCTTCGGTGGTTGTGTCTGTTACCAGTCAGCTACTGAGTAAGAGGCATTATTGGTCGTTGCGTAGAGTGTATTCGGCCAGTTCTGGTAATGCGCCTGCATTTCGTGCGGCGCTATATTGAGTTACTCGTTCTTTGGTGCGGAGGTCTTGGGGCCATAACCTGGCGGTAGTCATGTGGCGGTACCTTTTGTTATATGCAGGCTTATAGCCCAGCATCAGCGCACCGCACGCTATGGCTGTGCCGACGGTTGCTATAGTGCCGGCCGCCTCTGTGGTGGCAATGTCGTACTTGTGGTTGAGCCATACCGCTGCTACGCCTGCCGCTGCACTGCCGATGATGCCAAGCAATCGGGGAATAGCCGTACGCATTGACAATTGGCGCTCAGCAGCAAGCTGCTCTTGCTGGAGTCCTTCAGCACCCATAGTTACCAGGTCTGCTCGTTGACTAATGGCTTCCACTAAATGTTCGGAAGCTTGGGCGGCATGCTGCAGCCTATCTTCATAGCGGGCTAGGCTCTTGGCATCCCTGTGCGGCACGCCGCTGGTTTCGGGAGGTTCCTCGGTAAGCGCCTGTGCAACATTGTTCATGTATAGATTTACCCATCTCCCCTGGGATTCACTGTAGATAGCGCGGTAGGTTTCGACACCCATATCCCTGCCGAGGTCAACTGCTTCTGTCGGCTGCTCATCTGATACATGTATGTTAGTATCTTCTATTTGCTGGTCGCTCATGCTATACGAACGCATGACTTCGGCCGTGCCAGGGGCATGGATACTTATGGCCTCAAGACGCGATGCTGGGCCTTGCAGCAGGGTGGTGCTGATTAGTATGTGCGGTATGGCTTCTGCGGATTGTGACATGGTATACAGTATACTATTATTGTAAATAGTGCATTTAATCGGCGTAATCTATTATTTTTTGTCTGGAGCTGTAATGTGTTCCAGGATGGCTGCCAGGTCGATTCCCTTGCCCATGACCGGCTTCCACAAATCTCCCGTCTGCGCCAGCCGCCGTGGAATATTTTTGATGGTGAATTGTTCTGGCCGAAGCCGAGGTGTTATTTCTTCCCAACGGAGCGGTGTGGACACGCTGGCGTCGGCAGTGGGACGGACGGCGTATGGTGCGGCCAGGGTTTGGCCCTGGCGGTTTTGCAGATAATCCAGGTAAATCTTGTGCGGGCGCTTCGCAGGGCTGCGCTCCAGACTGGTCAGTTCAGGCTCGCGCCGGTTAATCTCCAGTGCTAACAGGTGCGCAAAGGTGCGTGCTTGATCGTAGCTGTACTGCGCGCTCAGTGGCACGTATATATGTATGCCGGTTTTGCCAGACGTTTTAGGGTAGCACGGCACTTGCCATTCATCACAGACCTGTTTGGTGGTCAGGGCTACCCGTATCACATCCTGAAAGGTCACGCCCTCCGGGTCAAGATCGATAACCAGCCAGTCAGGCTCTTCCAGGCTGCCAATGCGCGAATTCCACGGATTGAGCTCGATGCTGCCAAGCTGCACGGCATACAGTAACGTATCCAGATCGCCACCAACCATCCAGTGCATGTTGCCGCCGTGCGATTCACTGTATATGTCGGCGCTTGGCACCCACCCGGGCAGATGCTCCATATTCTTCTGGAAGAAGCCGTGGTCTTTTACGCCACCAGGCTGCCGCAGCAATGAGAGCGGCCGGTCCTGGAGGTACGGCAGTATGTAGGGTGCAACCTTTTGGTAGTAGGTGATCAGGTCCCCCTTGGTGTAGCCATGGGCCGGAAAGAATACTTTGTCCAAATGCGTAAAACTCAGCCTGCCACCACTTGCATTGGCAGCAGCCTGCTTGACTGGTGGGCGCGGTGTCTTTTTGGGTTTGGCTTTTTCCCGGTGCACGTCCCAGGGTTTTTTATCAGTGCGCAGGCCTTCATATTTGGGGTGGCGCATGCTGCCTTCGGCGGTCCACTCCGTAAAGCTCATCTCGGCCACCACTTCCGGCCGCACCCAGTGCACAGGAGCATTCGGTTTGGGCTTTGTGGTGAATGGTGGCGTTTTACGTTCCAGTTTTTCCAGCCGTGACCGCAGCGTCCGACGGGTCTCGTCGGGAATACCGCCGCCGGAGTGACCAACGTACACAAACGCACCTTTATCATATACACCTAGGAGTAATGAACCCAGGTGTTTGCGGCCACCGCGCGGCTCGGTAAAGCCACCAATCACTACCTCCTGGCGCAGGTGTGTCTTTATTTTCAGCCAGTCGTCGCCCCGGTTCCCTTCGCGGTAGGCACTATCAGCGCGTTTAGCAACAATCCCTTCCAGGCCTTGCCGCTTGATTTGCTCAAACAGCGCCACACCCTCGGTCGCAAAGTGATCACTATAACGAATGGCGCGGTGATTGGGCAGGACGGTACGGAGCAGCTTTTTGCGCTCGCGTAACGGCATGGAACGTATGTCGTGGCCGTCTACCCATAACAGGTCGAACACATAGTAGGCCAAATGCCCCTGCTGGTTTGCTCGCCAGCCCTGGAGCCATTCAAAATGTGGCTTGCCCGTCTGGTCTACCACCACAATTTCACCATCCAAAATCACGTCATGCTGCAGTTCGTGCAGTGCCTCAAAAATGGGCGGATAGTGCTCGCTAAAGTTCTGGCCCGTACGTGAGTACAGCTGTAATTGTGTGCCCTGTTTGCTGGCAACGGCGCGGTAGCCATCCCACTTAATTTCGAATAGCCAATCCTCGCGGTTAAATGGTTCCGGGACCAGGCTACAGAGCATTGGCTTAACCTGCCAGGGGCTGGCTCCCTGAGGATACAATGACAGGTCAGGCAGCTTATTGTGGGCACCCAGGTCATCAACACCCCTTCCGGAGGTAACCGATGTGCTGGCAGTCACGGTAATGTCTTCTTTGCTGGCGTAGCTATCGCCTTTTTTGACGAGCAGCCAGGCCTTGGGGTCTTTGCCATGCATTTTTATAAGAGCGAACTCGCCATGCAGTTTGGTGCCGTGCAGTATGAATGTCAGATGGCCTTTCTGCAGGCCTTTGCGCAGCTCACCCACCGGGTCATCGGTCTCAGCCCTTGGCTCATAGGTTCCCTCGTCCCAGATGATAACGTTGCCTGCGCCGTAACTGCCCTCGGGTATGACGCCCTCAAAGGTGCGGTACTCGTAGGGGTGGTCTTCGACTTCCATGGCCAGGTGGCGGTCGTCGGGGTTCATGGACGGTCCTTTGGGTACGGCCCAGCTTTTCAGCACCCCATCCAATTCTAGCCGGAAATCATAATGGAGGCTGCTGGCGTGGTGCTTCTGCACTACAAATGCCAGTCGGGGCGACGGCGTCTTTTTGACCGCCCCCTTGGGTTCGGGTGTTTTGTTGAAGTGCCGCTTGGCAAAGTAATCGCGCAGGCCCACTGGGGATTACCTAGTCTTTCGCGCTGCCCGTCAGGCTGGCCTTGAGGGCGCTCATCAGGTCGTCAGCTGTTGCTTGCGGCTCGCGGCTCTTTTTGGGCGCTGCGGTCTTTTTGCCTTTGAGCTTGGCCTTAATGCGCTCTTCCAACTCCTCGGTATAAGTGTCATGGAAGTCCTCAGGGATAAATGGTTTGGTACCCTGCTTTATCAGTTTGATGGCCACTTCCACTTCACGGTCAGTCACTTCTTTGTCTGTGGGTTTGGTTAGGCTGTCGCCAGAGCGGATATCTGACGGAAAACGCATCTGGGTAAGCACCAATAGCCGACCGACTGGATTGATCACTGCCAGGTGTTCACGTTCGTGCATGACATATTTACATACAGCCAGCATGTCGGTTTGGTGGAGCGCTTTGCGCAGCAAGGCATAGGCCTTTTCACCACCCTTCACTGCTTCTAAGTAGTAGGGTTTGTCAAAGTAGCGGATGTCTATTTCATCGGCTTTTACAAATTGTTGGATGTCGATGGTCGATGACTTGTCGGCGGCCAGTTCGTCCAGCTGCTCGGATGTGAAGATAACGTACTTACCTTCCTCGTGCTCGTAACCCTTGACGATGTCATTCCAGTCGACTTCCTTGCCCTCTTCGCGGCAGATGCGCGCGTAGCGGATGGGCGACGTGTCTTTTTTGTGGAGCATGGTGAAGTTTATGCCGTCACGGGTTTCTACGGCGCTGAAGAGGCGGACGGGGATATTGACGAGTCCGAAGCTGATTGATCCATTCCATATAGGTCTCATTCCACTAGTATAGCGTGCGCCACGGATGCGGTACATACTGGGCGTAAAAGATGCGCTCCGCGTTCACGGTACTTTAGTACCGTTCACTTGCGGTGCTCCTTTTCCATCCCAGTCTGCACTCGCACCGAGGCCCACTCAGCCGAGGGTCATTTGTGGAGCCTGCAGGGTACGTGTAGTTTGCTGTACTATTATTAGTAATATGCGCGAACGTTTTTCTGCTTGGTTTATAGTTTTAAAACAGTTTGTTTTGGGGCATCGCAAGGCGGTCATTGGCGCCGGTGCTGGACTGATGGTGTTGGTTTTGTTGGCATGTACGGTGCCGTATTGGGTGATTAGCCCGAGTGGGAAGTATGTATTAGATGACCGGGCGTCTATCCAGGATAAGCATATTGCGGTGGGTCTTGTGCTGGGTGC
>DASPHS010000093.1:0-5700 GCA_035629475.1 Saccharimonadales bacterium (SeqCode) | reverse complement strand
TAGTAGGAGGTATGGAAATACATGTCGCTACAAGCACGAAACGTCAGATCATAGATATTACCGATAAGGTTACCGAAATTATTCAGGGGCAGGGAAAGGGCGCTGTACTGGTATTTGTCCAGCACACCACGGCAGCGGTGACTACCGCTGATTTGGATCCTGGCACGGATCTGGACTTTCTTGATGCACTTGAGGGCTTACTGCCCGAGCGGCAATGGCGTCATCCGCATAACCCCGACCATGCTCCGGACCACTTACTCGCTTCTATCGTAGGACCTTCCGTAACCGTGCCGTATCATGATGACAAGCTGCTGCTGGGTGCTTGGCAGCGCATCGTATTGGTCGAATTTGATGGCAGCAGGGACCGAACAATAACACTCCAGGTATTACCGGCTCCACAAACGTCAGTATAAAAAGTTACAGCCATACTAACATTTCTTTGCCATACTCATACGGTATAAAGGACAGAGTATGAACGCAAAAGCACTATTTCTCGCTACGCTCGATCAGGCAACGGCAGTTATTGATCACGTAGCTCCAGACGATTACCACCGGCCTACTCCTGATACGGAGTGGGACGTAGCGGCACTCGCCGGGCATATGTTGTATGAGTTGTGCTGGGTGCCTGATTTGCTACAGGGCAAAACGATTGCCGAAGTGGGCTCGGTATATGACGGTGACCTTATTGGCGATGCATTGGCGGCAAACTGGCATGCAGCAGCTGCACGTGCCCGGGAGGCACTGGATACTGCTGATTTGCAGGCCATGGTGCATGTATCCTACGGCGATATCACCGCTGAAGCCTATCTGCAGCAAGTGGCCGCTGATTTATGCATACACGCCTGGGATTTGGGCGAGGGTATCGGTAAGTCGGTTGCGTTCCCTGCACAGGTGACACAGGTCGTGTACGACTATTTGCTCCCGCGACTCACGGATTACGAGCAGAGTAATCTCTTTGCACCACCGGTTATAGTCCCGGAGGCTGCCGACCTCCAGACAAAGCTCTTGGCCCTTACGGGGCGACGTGTCAATTGGCCGGCACTGTAGCCACTCGCGATAATTGCGTATACTAATAGGGTGCATAGTATTGATATTTTATGGCATCGCGTCTTGCGACGGCCCTATACGCTCACGACTATTGATGAAGGGGAAGGGCATCCTGTGGTGCTGCTGCATGGATTAGCAGCGAGCAGTAGATTATGGGAGCCGCTCATCAAGCTGTTGCGCCCCAAGCGCAGAGTGCTGGCAATCGACTTATTGGGTTTTGGTGCTTCACCAAGCCCTGAGTGGAATGATTATGATGTGGAGCAGCACGCTAAGATGGTAGTTGCTACGCTGAAGAAGCGAGGAGTAACAAAAGGTGCTGTACTGGTGGGGCATTCTATGGGCTGTTTAATCGCGACGCATATAGCAGCCCGCCATCCCAAGCTTGTTGATCGGCTTATCCTGTATGAGCCGCCGCTTTTTGCCGATGATCCGGAGTATCGATCGCACGCCAAACGGCGTGAACGGTATTTCGCTTTCTTTGCGTATATTGCAGCTCACCCCCAGTGGGCCTTTACGCAAAGCTACCTTATGCGCATTACAAGGCGTGTCATTGGCTTGGGAGTCGATAAAACGACTTGGGTGCCTTTTGAGCGTTCACTGCGGAATACCATAATGCGGCAGGAAGCTTACGATGAGTTGCGTACCATAGCGGTTCCTACCGATATTGTACATGGCCGTTTAGATTTTGTAGTCATACGCACCGAAGTAAAAATAATGTTTGCTGCCAATGAACACATTAAATTACATACTGTTACCGATATGCATGGACTATCCGGACGCTCGGCTCGATATTTAGCCCGCCTGCTACAGCAATAGTAAGCATAAGTGGTATTATTGATGCATGGCAGGATATAAAGGACATATAGGTGGTGGGATAGTGCTCGGCGCAGCCTATGCGGGCGTCCTTACTTTTGTACCGTTTGAGCATTTTGTTGAAATGGCAGGTGTATTGCATAACTGGCAAGCACTCGCTGCAGTACTGGTTCTCGCTGTGCTGTTCGCACTTTTCCCCGATATCGATACCAATTCCAAGGGTCAGAACATCTTTTACGGGCTTGCCCTTGCTGCAGATATAGCACTGATATGGAGTGGCAACATCCAGGCCGCCGCCTACTTGGGCTTGATTGCCATGCTGCCTATCGTAGGTAAGCATCGTGGCTGGACGCACAGTAAAATTGCAATGCTCCTTGTACCGCTGCCCATACTGCTCGTACCATACCTATATAACGATAGGATTCTATGGGCAAGCACACTCTTTTATGGTGCGGCAGTCGTGGGATACTTTAGCCACTTGTTACTCGATGGTCTCATTGTTAAATGGTTCCGTATAAAATCAAAAGAGACCTGGTAGCAGGTCTCTTTTATGCATGACGCAGATTGGACTAGTGCTGTGTCCGCTTGAGATAGAGCAGGCGGCCAGCGTAGGCAAGGGCGCCAGTGCTCACAGCAGCTAAAGGTGCTATGACATCAGAGGGGCCAGTTGTAGGCAGGTCACCCTTAGGGGCGCTTGTTTCAGCGGGAGCGACAGCCGCTGGTTTGTCGGCAGGCTCTTCTGGCTTGGTGGCTTCTGGTTTTTCCTCAACAGGGGCGGGCGTAGGCGTCGTGTTTCCGCCGAGGCTTACTTTTACGAATGCTGATTCACAGCTACTGACGGGCTTATTCTGCTGCGCGTACTGGCCAGTAAAGCAGCCACGGTTTTCGATAGCTTCGCCGTCTTTGCCAGCAGTGACTTTTACGAGGAACTGCTTAGTAATAGTGTCACCGGGTTTAATGGTGCCAAAATCCTCGGTTACTTCTCGCTTAGATGGGTCACTTACCAGTTCTACGCCAGCTGGCAGGCCGTCTACTAGCTTACCTGATGACAGGGTATTTTTATCTTCATCAGACTTGTCGGCGTTATTCTTAATTTCAATAACATACTTTAAGATGTCACCTGTCTTTACGGTTACCGCATCATTCAGCGTATTAGCATCACTTAACGCACCGTTCGTCGTTTGATTTTGCACTGATTTCTTTATAGTTGTTGTCGGTTCTTCAGTAGCAAACACTGGCGCAGTGATGGCGGCCAGCATAGTAATGGCTAGTCCTGAAACAACGAGTACTTTAGTAGCTTTCATACCTCAAACTCCTTACCTGTTAGTCGAAGTCATGCACCTTGTCGGCTCCGAAAGGGATATGTGGATGATTATACAACTGTAAGACTAACTAATCAATATTTTCGAATAAAAGCAATAGCAACATAGAAATGCTACAATACCGGTATGAGTAATACCTTGCCTACTGTAGTGTGGCTCTTTGGCGCTGACGGGGCGGGCAAGACCCAGCTGACCAGTGATCTGATGCGTGAACTGCCATCAGACCTTAATGCAGTATCCTTTACCGGCAGTCGGCCTGATACATGGCCCGATGACCGGTATAGCGAGCTATTGCGAAGCGCGGGCTTCGATGAAGCTACATCACGAGACCCGAATTATTTTCGCCTGAAGACGAGTGTTAGTTACGCTTTGGCTGCCCATTTAGCGACAAAGAGTAGCGTCGTAATCATAGATTCATGTGTGCGTGGCAAGACCGTGCTGGCTGAGTACGCTGCTGATACTGATGAGGTTGGGCAGCGGGTAAGACTGATAACCAAGAGCGATGATTTAGGTCGCTTGGCCGCCAAACAACTTAAGGGCAGGGCAAGTGAGCTGGGAGTACATGTCACCTGGGGTAACAATGAGCAGCACGCACTGGATACTCGTTCGGCAGTCGTATTCGACAGGGTGTGCACCCGGGATGTGCCCAGCGATTTCGATCCCACCACGCTCACGCAAACGGCATTGCAGATAGCTGGGGCTGATAAGCTTGAAAAGCGTATGGGCATGCATAACCAGCCGGTTTTACGTGTTGATACCAACTCGGCCGCCTATGATATAGTGCGTATAAAACAAGCCTTATTAGACAGGCTATAGGAGGGACCACATATGAAAGCTATCTGGAATGACACTGTTATCGCTGAAGCACCAAAAGAAGATATGATTTATATTGAACGCAACTGGTATTTTCCACCCGCCAGCGTTAAGCAGGAATATCTGACCAAGAGCGATACGCCCTATACTTGTCCCTGGAAAGGCGTTTGTCAGTACTTCAACGTCGGTGAAGGTGGCGATGTCAGCGAAGATGCCGCCTGGAGCTACCCCGAGCCATTGCCATCAGCTATCACCACCGTCAAAAAAGACTTTTCAAATTACGTCGCTTTTTGGCGGGACGTTGCTGTTGCTGAGTAGCTCTACTTGGTAAGCTCATCGTGTTGCGGGGTAGACTTGTCCCATAACAGTTCAAATAACTGCCGCTGCTGAGCGGCAGTTTCTTTATTGTGTATTTCAATACCGAATATCTCGTTGTCTTTCCAGCTATAGTAGGCCACGACATCATCGTATACGTCGCAGCTTTGGGTGATCTTGAATAGCGTAGGGGAGACGTAGCGAAAGTCCCAGTGCTTCAGTTGCTCGTTGTCGTGCTGGCTGTACCACTCTTTCTGGCTTTTTAGGAATGTGTCGCTGCCCATAGCGCGGTAGCGAACGCCGTTCTCATTGCTTTTTTGCATCCAGCGTTCCAAAAAGGCCGCCTTGGTTTTGACCTGCATATTTTCATATAACAGACAGAGGACTTCGGACCGGGCATTCGTTTCGTTCCAAAGCATTTGCTTATAGCCCTCCGGGCCCTTATAAAATTGTACGCGCGTCGAGGGATCTGAAAGGCTATTGCGGGCTAGTACTTGCTCTATAAGACCTAGCTCATCCTGGAGGCTTCTGAGCTCCTGCTCGCGTTGTGTGATGAGGATATGCAGATTGGCTATGGGCGCCGCCTTGATGACGCCCCGCTTATAGTGCGTCTCTACTTCAATCAGGTTACTTTCAAGCAATCGGTCGATAAGTCGGTATATCCGGGTGCGTTCTACGCCAGATGTGCGTGCCAGGGCGGCAATTGTTTGCGGGCCATGTGCATGCAGCGCCAGGTATATATCCGCAATTTCGGACTCAAGGCCCAATTTTGCAAAATAGTTTCGGACAGCGCCCACATCTGTTAACATGCTTATATTTTACAGAGTGTGCAGTATTTGCACAACAGTTTTTCACAGTTCGCCCACAGGTAGTACGCTAAGTGTGCAATGCAGCGCACACATCTTCCACCACGCTTCGAAACCCTCCTCCAGACCGTCCCGTATGTTTGTATGGCGACGGTCTGCCCTGATGGCCGGCCCTGGAACACGCCGGTTGTCGTGCGTTTTGATGACGAACTTACTATGTACTGGGTATCTAACAAGGAAAGCCAGCACAGCAAAAATCTGCTCCTTACGCCCTCTCTATTTGTGATTCTCTTTGATACGAGCGTACCTGAGGGTGAGGGGAGCGGGTTGTATATGCAGCTAGAAGCTAAAGAACTGCATACGAGCGCAGACATACAGTGCGCGCAGGGCATATATGATACGAGTTTCTTCGTGCATCCACCGGACCACGAGCCGTTCCGCGGTGTATGCCCACAGCGGATCTATCAAGCGGCAGTGCAGCGGCTATGGTGCAACACGAGTTATGAACGGCATGGCCACTATATTGATGCCCGGCGTTCGCTGCCTTAGCGAACGGGGGTGATGGCGACGGTCTCACCACCGAG
>DASPHS010000092.1:0-12907 GCA_035629475.1 Saccharimonadales bacterium (SeqCode) | reverse complement strand
GTGCCGGCCGATGCTGAGCGTATTTCCCAGATCTGCAAAGAGCGTAATATCCTGATGATCGAAGACTTTTCACACGCCCACTTTTCAAAGCACAACGACCGCTTTGTCGGCAGCTTCGGCGACGCATCCTTTGCCTCGTTGCAGCGCAAAAAGAATGTATCAGTCGGTGAAGGCGGCATTGTGGTTACCAAGGACGAAGCGGTATACAAGCGCTTGCAGCATGTCACTTCACCTGGTTCATTCATGGACCAGTCAGACTACGCGGCCATCGACTTTTCGGGCTATGGCCTGAACATGCGCATCAACCCCTTCGGTGCGCTGACCGTCAAGAACCTGCTGCCGAAAATCGATGACTTCATGCAGGACAAGCGGGTTGCCGTACAGAAGCTGACTGCTATTCTTGCCAAGCACCCGGAAATGTTTGAATTAGTGGAGCTGCCAGACTACGCTGACCCAACGACGCTGTCGTGGTACTCCTACAAGCTCAAGTCTAAGGGTGTCACCATGGAACAGCTCAAAGCCAAGAAGCTTTGGAAGTTCTCTGACTTTGGGTATCCTGCTATCAGTGACCACCGCTACTGGGATAAAGATGCCGCATACTTTCCGTTCTGTCTGGGTATCCGCCCAGAGGTACGGACGGCACTGCCAGGCCAGGAGGCCTACCTGGAGGACCGCATTACATTGAACATTCCTACTGTACCTGCAGCTTACTGGACCGACGAGATCGTCGCCGAGTGGGAAGCTGCGCTTGTAGGGAACTAAGCACATGGTACCGTCGCATCAGGCCGGGGAGTTTGCTCCCCGGCAGCACGGACCAGCGGAACTGGGCGTCATCTTTGATATGGATGGCGTCTTGTTTGACGCCCTGGCGCAACTGACCCCTGCATTGGATCGGGCGCTCGAGGCGCATGGCATCCGTATGGACCAGTTCGATACCCGCTACGATTTCCGGGGTCGGCCGCTCAATGCGATTACTGTGGCCGCTCGCGAACAGTTTGGTGTTGCCATCGAGGACGAAACGTTCTCGCAGGCCGTCGGCATGGGTGCCATCGGGCTAATGGTTGAGCAGAAAGTGGTCGCCGATACTGGCTTGGTCACGCTGCTGGACGACTTACGCAATGAAGGTGTGCCAACGGCTGTTGGGAGCTCCTCGCCACGCTGGCGGATACAGAAAATCCTTGCTGTACTGGGCATAGACAGTTATTTTGATGCGTATGTCGGCACCGAAGACGTTCCCGAACACAAGCCCAATCCGCATGTCTTTTTGGAGGCCGCCCAGCGTATTGGCATAGCCGCAGACCATTGCGTCGTTATAGAGGACGCTGTAGCTGGGGTTACGGCCGCCAAGCGCGCCAATATGAAGGCAGTGGGATTCCTGAAGTACAACGACGATAAAGCTTCGCTGGCCGCAGCCGATTTGCTGGTCGAAGACTACAGTGAGCTGAGCGTTGTGCGGCTCCGGCAGTTGCTTACTGCGAGCTAGCTAAGGCCGCCCGGTCGGGCTGATTAGCCGAACCTCTGTTATTATGGGCATATGACGGCAATTCATTTTGAAGCGCAACTTGTTGCTATCAATAACTGGATTATCTTGCAGGTCCCCAAAGAAGCGAGCAGCCAGCTGCCCTCACGCGGCCAGGTGATGGTCAAGGGGATGTGCAATGGTGTGCCACTGGTTACTGCCCTCGAGCCTGATGGCGAGGGAAGCCATTGGTTCAGGGTTGATAATGACCTACAGTCCACGGCAAAAGTCGGACTAGGTGATACGGTGACCCTGGCAATTGAAGCCACGAGCGACTGGCCGGAGCCAGACATACCAGCCGATGTGCAGGCTGCCCTGGATGCCAACCCTTGGGTGCGCAAGCAGTGGGGTGTTATCACGCCGATGGCACGCTGGGAGTGGCTGCGCTGGATCAACTCAACCGCCCAGCCTGAAACGCGCCAGCGCCGGATCGAAGTTTCCTGCTCCAAGCTGATGCACGGCAGCCGTCGGCCCTGCTGCTTTAACCGTAATCTGTGCTGCGTACCTGACGTATCTAAAAACGGCCGGTTGCTGCCCCTTTCATAGGCCGCCCCGGTATTTTCCTGGTACTATGGGCGTATGCCGCACCTGAAATCTGCAAGTTATCTCCTGCTGGTGGCTATGGCTGGCGGCAGCCTGACCGTACTCGCCAAATTTGCACTGGAACGCATGCCGGTATTCGGCTATACGTCTGTCCGCTATGCAATCAGCTTGTTGATGATTTATCTCGCCCTGCGCCTGATCGGCAAGAAAGCCCCTTGGGGTAAATTCAAGTCTTTTGCGCCGATTGCTGTTATGTGGATCGTAACAGGTGTCATGTTCGCGTTGGGTCTGCAGCGAACGAACGCTACAACCGCACAATTTATTCATACCGCAATCCCCATCGTGACCGCGATATTTGCCTGGTTCATTCTGCGGCATCGGCTGTCGCGAATCCAGTGGGTGGGCGTCGGGATAGCATTTATCGGGGTACTTACAATCATCTTTAGCCGGGGAAGTATCTCCCTGAGCAGCGGCTTTTTGGGCAATGTACTGGTATTTTGTTCAGTGTTTGGATTTGCGCTGTACGGCGTATTGACCAAACTCCCTCGTTACAAGCACATCGAGCCGTTGGAGATGACATTCATCGGTTTCTGCTTTGGCGTTCCGCTGGTGTTGCCACTGGCCATAACTGAGATAGTGCGGGAGGGAAACTGGCTACCCGACGTCAGCCCATCGGCATGGGTGGCTACAATATTCGCCTCGCTGGCAATGGTGTTGTTCGCTACTGGCTTCCAAAAGCTTGTGAGTGCTATCGGTCCTTCCTTCGCTTCACTGAACCAATACCTGAACCCCATATTCGTTATTATGTGGGCAGCACTGCTGCTGGATGAACGGCCAGAGCTCCAGGCGCTGGTGGGTGGCGCAATTGCATTGGCTGGCGTGGGGCTTGTCACCTGGCACCAACGCAAAGACGATATTGAAACGCGGTTGCGGGCTGAAAATAAAGCAGACTAACGGGTCTGGCAAGCCGCTTATGCTACTATGTAGTAAATGGATCGGCGCTCCCAAAATGGTTTCACCATCATAGAAATACTCATCGTGCTCGCCCTGGCGGCGATGATATTGCTGGTCGTATTTCTGGCTGTCCCATCCCTGAACCGTAATGAGCGCAACACAATGCGCAAAAGTGACGCCCGCTATATTGCGGCACAGCGGCTGCAGTACAACATTGATAACCAAACCGTTATGAACGCCGGTGAATTCAACTGCAGTACGCCGCATACGTCCAAGCTATTTTGTACGTACCTAACCAAGGGTATGACCTTCTACGACCTCGAGAATGTTACCTTCAGTAACTCTGGTACGACTGCGCCAACCACAGTACCGACGGTGACCGATCCAAACAAGATTATCACTGATACCTACTATAGATGTGATGCCCAGAACAGGCTGGCTGTGGTAGCGCCGAGCGCCCGCTATTCGGTGGTGTTGTACGCCATTGAAACCGCAGGCGGCGCTCAGCAACAATGCCTGGAATCGAGCGTCTTCCCTTTGTAGGTTCGTATGCGAATGAAAGCGCCCATCCAAACCAAGTACACCTTTACCACTGTCGGTTTTATAACCTATTACCTGGTGTTAGCGGCTACGCTGGCGCTTGTAGTCGGCCGTGGCAGTGATGGCTTCCTGGCACAGGTACCATTCATCGCAGAGCATGGCATTGCCGGTCATCTGTCAAATTTTGCGCTCACCACCCTCTACCTGTTTGCCACTGGCGCTATCCATATGCTGGTCGGGGTATCCTGGCCGTACTTATTAGCTAACGCTGCGCTGCTGCTGGTACTGAACATCGTGGTTGAGCTATTCGTGACGGTACTCAATGTACCGGATATGACCGACGCCCTGTATGGTATTGCCGGCGTTGCTGTATCGCTTGGCCTGCTGGTGTTTATGCACCGGTTCGGTATTCGCCTCGCCCCTGTGCGTAAAAAGTAATACGTTTGTTCGCTAAATACAATTGTAAGGCGAACAAACGTATGGTTAACTTGCTGTACGACTAAGTGGAAGGGAACACTATGGGAAGATATCAAGTAACGCGAGTCCGCGAGGCGGGCTATGCGTCGTTTACGCGTGCAAAACGAATGAATATAAAGGCACTGCTGCTAGCCGTAGGCGTGTTCGCTTCGGTGTTGGCTGCCAGCCTTCCCAGCCTGCAGGCTACTGCCGCGCCAGCAGGATTTGTGTACCGTGAAGGCAAGACATTGATGCTGGACGGCAAGCCGTACAAGTTTGTCGGCTACAACACGTTTGGTATGACGGGCTGTGAGGGTACTGCCTGGACGCCAGCGCAAATGGATGCCTACTTTGCACAATTGCCACCAAACAGTGCTACCCGCTTCTGGGCATTTAACAGCTGGGAAACTGCACAGTACGATGCCTTTGTCGCCTCGGCTGCCGCTCACAACCAAAAGGTAATACCGGTACTTGCTAACGACCTTGCTGACTGTACCTACGAAGAAGGCGCCAAGAGCCCAACCTGGTACCAGACCGGCTACAAGGGGCGCTTCCTGACCTGGGCACAGACGATGGCCAGCCGCTACAAGGACAACGCTGCTGTAGCGTACTGGGAAATTATCAACGAAGCTGGTCAAACCCAGTACCAGCAACAGGGCCGCGGTACGCTTGACGGCACAACCATGATGAACTTCTACAATACGGTAGCCGGCACCATCAAGGCCGCTGACCCGAACCACCTGGTTGCTACCGGTGATAACGCCGAGTTCAGCTATGCCACCGGCACGACCGGCTACCAGCAGGCAGCCAGCGGCGCTCACGTCGATATTTTGAGCTTGCACGACTATGAATATGACTACATCAGCAATGCCCCAACGGTTTCCACCCACTTCAAGCCGACCAAGACCGCTGCCGACAACCTGAACAAGCCACTGGTTATTGGCGAAGTTAACCTCAGCGCCTGCAAGGGTATCACCTACGCGCAGCGCTCCAGCCTGCTGAAGCAGCGCCTGGACGGTTACCTGGCACAGGGTGCGAGCGGTGTACTTATCTGGAACCGCAGCCAAGCGTTCTATGGCGGTGAATGTAACGGTGAAAACTACATTATTGCCGGCACTGACCCCGTTATCGCTATGGTACAGGGCTACGTAGTACCAACCGGTACAACGCCGACACCTACGCCAACCGACACGCAGGCGCCGAGCCGCCCAAGTGGCTTCTGGGCTTCAAACGTCCGCCGCAACACCTTGACGCTGCAGTGGAACGCCAGCACTGACAATACCGGTGTAGCTGGCTACCGCGTATACCGCAATAACACCCTGATCGCTCAGCAAACAGGGCGCACGGTGTACGTCAGCGGTTTGCAGGCACGTACGAGCTATACCTTTGCGGTTGAGGCCTACGATGCAGCCGGCAACGTTTCCAGCCGCGCGCAAATTTCAGCTACGACAACCCGGTAATCTACCGGTAGAACATACAAATGAGGCCTTACGGGGCCTCATTTGTATTCCAGTGTAATGCTGGCTACACTGGTCACATGACTACCACAAGACCCGAACTATGGACCATTGCCGACCAAGAGGCAGCCATCCAGGCCCGTGAAGTGCCTAAAACCGAAGCAGAAATTATGATAGAGCGGGCCGTGGGCGCACTTTTGCCGCACGCCGCACACAATGTGCTATTACCTTTTGATACGCCGGCCCGTTGGAATGAGTCCTGGATGGAGCGTGGCCGGGAGCCATTCGGCTTTGGGCTATGGTTGAACATGGATCCGCAGCGAGAGACTACCATGGCTATATCTCGCACCCTACCAGCTGATGAACGGAGTGGGGCATGGCTATGGAGTTGTGCTGCCACTGAGCGTACCCCAGAGACTACCGAGAGCGACTTTATGGTAACCAGCATAGGAGTCACGCTGGCCGGCGCCGCCAGTGTTGAACAAGTACGGTACAAGAAAGTGCCCGAGAGTCCTGATTATTACGGCTACTGTGTGGGCGGCGAATTCCCAGGGGGCATGGCCCAAAATAGACATCAGGAATTAGTGGGCCACGTTGGTGCCTTGCTGGATACTGCCATGGCCGACATCCCCGCAGCTCAGGAGACGTATTTTGATGCACGTAATTGGGACCTGCCGTCCCGTGCCTTTGCCCGCCTGGGCTCGCCAGTTTGCCAGCAGGCACTGGCACCTATTCTTGCCCAATACCCCGTTCGCTAACAGATTGGCAATACCAGTATTTACGACGATTAACTGTAAAAAATCTTACTTGTGATTTAAATAACATAAACAGCATTTTCAGTTGTTTTGAAGTCTTCAGCAATTTATGCTGACAGTACTAATGTTCGTAATACTCAGCAAGGGGGGATATGGTACGAGAACTATTGCGTAAGTCGCGGCGGTACAGCTTGTATCGCTACGGGGAGCAGACTATAAAGAAACGGCCCTTGGTAAGTGCGGCAGGATTCCTGACTGCACTTTTGGCTATTGTCACATCAGTTGTACTGGCCGTTAACGGCCCGCAGGCCCAGGCAAATACGGCACCGCTGGTATTGGGCGAGCTGCCGTCCCAGAAGATGTTGCCTGATACGTTGTCTGACCGGGCAAGCATTGTCGTGAATGCCGCCAACGGTAACCTGATTTTCAAAGTACAGGACCTGAAGCTGCGCAGTGCCGGGCCGGGTCTGACGATTGACCGGTACTTTAACAGTCGCGCTAGTGGCGCTGGTCAGGCTGGCGAAAAGACTACCCTGGGCATGGGTACTGACGTAACGATTACCGCTAACTCGAACGGATCGGCTACTTATCAAGGGCCATCCGGTTTTAAGGTTACCTTCCAGCCCAATGGCTCCGGCGGGTACACTATGCCTGCTGAGTTCAAAGATGCCAACCTGAGCACCGTTACCGGTGGCGGCTGGCGGCTCAAATACAACAAGTCAGGTGAGGTGTTTGCCTTTAATGCTGCTGGCAAGCTGACATCGCACCTGAATACTGCCGGGCTGGGCGTGACCTATGCCTATAACGGCAATGGCACCCTAGCAAGTGCTACGGATTCTCAGGGCAAAGTCACCACTTTTACCAATTACTCGGGCACTAAAGTAGGTACCGTAACCGACCCGGCTGGCCGAACCATACAGTATGGCTACACCAGCAACAAGCTCACCAGCTTTACCGGCACTGACGGTAAGACCTGGCAGCTACATTACTTTGGTGGCGGCAATACTATTAATCAGATCGACAGTCCTAACGGTCACACCACGTCAATTGTGTATGATGGCTCCAGCCGTGTCACCAGCATTAAATACGCGGATTACAGTACGGCTGTGGCTGAATATAAGTACACCTATAACGCGGGCAATACGGTTGTGACCGATCCGCTGAATCACAACACGACGTATCACTACGACGCCTCGGGCCGCATTGTCGACATCGTTGATGCGGTTGGCGCCCACCAGGAAACTACCTGGGACGCCAATAACAACCAGACAGCCCTGAAGGACCCTGCCGGTCAGGTGCGCAGCCTCGTGTATGACACGTTGAACAACCTGACATCCCGGCAGAACCCGACCACTGCTGGTGGCTCTCCAGGTGCTGCGGCAACGTCTCAATATAACGACACTGCTCACCCATACCGACCTTCACAGACCACTGACGAAGCAGGTAACACGGTTGCCTATAGCTATAACGTGAACGGTAATGTCGCAACGGCAACTGGTACGAGTAGTGGCGGAAGCGCCATGGGCACCAAGACCTACAAGTATCAGGGTGACCCAGCTGGCCCAAGCGGTCCCGTAAACTGTGGCGCTAAGCCAGGGCAATTATGCTCGGTGACTGATGCCAAAAACAATGTCACCACTTACGCGTACAATGCCCAGGGCAACCTGACGACCATAACGCCTCCTGGCCCGGTAGGGCAGACCACGTATACCTATGATAATCTGTCGCGCCCCAAGACCATCACTGACGGCAACGGCTCAAAGGTAACTGTTACTTATGACGGCGCCGACCGTCCGACGCTCCTGGAATACGACCAGGACAATTCCTACATCTGGTACGCCTACAACGAGGACGGCTATGTAACTGACATGGGTGACCAGACAGGAGGCGTCACTACCTATGCATACGACTCATTTAACCGCGTAGTGTACCTGAAAGAGCCAAACAGGACTGCTCTGAACTACACCTATGACGCCGCTGGCAACCTCAAGACCGAGCAAGGCCCGGCAGGTACAGTCACCTATAGCTATGACAATGTGAACAATGTGACCGATATCGTACAGTCGGCAAACGGCGCTAACATCGGCTTTGTGTATACCCATGGTCGCCCGACGACCATCTACAAGCCGGGCGGCATCGTCGAGACCATTACCTACGATAATGCCGGTCGCCAAACCTCCATTAAGGCAGTTAAAAACGGGGTGACCCTGACGCACTTCAGTGGCACCTACGCCAAGCCGAGCGGTCAGGACACGGCGTTGCTGCAATCCGAAACCAACCATCTTACCGGACGGACGAGCAACTACGCCTACGACGGCAATAATCGTCTGACGGGTGTAAACGGCGTCGGCACCGGTGCAAACAGCTATGTCTATAGCTATGACAAGAATGGGAACCGAACAGCGCAAACCAAAAACAGCGAACCGACTATCGCGTATGGTTACAACACCGCTAACCAATTGGTAACCCAGGATGGCTACGAAAGCGGCACCTTTGACGGTGCGGGTAATCAGACCTCGACAGGGAGTGGCTTGTGGATAGACTACAATGCCCAAAACCAGGCGATGACCTTTGGGCCACCAAGTGGCGGCACACTATCTGCTGGATACCTCGGCGTAGGGCAGACGGAACGTACCAACTTGGGCTCCAAGACAATGCAAAACGGACTCATGGGTATCTACAGTGAAACGACCAGTGGTACGACACGCTACTACACACATGCTCCCCAGAAAAACGGCCAAATCCTCGGCCAGGCTATCAGCGGCACGGCATACTTTTACCTGACCGACCTGCGTGGTTCGACCGTCAAAATGACGGACATTAACGGGGTTGTGAAGAACACCTATGACTACGACCCCTATGGCGTCCAGTTGAACGCAACCGGCACCACGCCGAACGCTATCCGCTATGCGAGTGGGTACTTGGACGAGCAGACCGCACTGTACAAGTTCGGCGCTCGCTACTACAACCCATCCGACGGCCGTTGGACGCAAACTGACCCAAGCGGACAGGACGAGGGCTACCTGTATGCGAATGTGAATCCAGTTAACTTTGTCGACCCGGATGGCTACCTATCGCTATCGTTCGAATGCGCACGGACACTTGCCTTTGGCGCTTTCGGAGGTGGTTTCGCTCTCGGATCAGGTGTTGGCGGCTTGTTGACTGCAACTACAGGTGTTGGCGTGGCCGCTGGCTTCGCGGGGGCACTTGCAGGAATAGAGGCTTTGGACGCTGCATTTTATGCCCTACAAGTCGATAAGGTTTGCGGCTAATGGATAGGGAAAAACTCTATAAAATAGGTATCGTCGTCGGACTGGCAATAATTGCCATTTCAATGCTCACTACCGAAGAAAGGAATGTGCTGAATAGCGGAGTGTTTGCGGGCCTAGGAATCGCATTAGCAATGATTTCCTTGCTCATAACCCACCGCAATAAAAAGCAACAGTAAGGAATGCTTGCTAGCAAAATGAGGCCGAAAGGCCTCATTTTCTTTTCCAGTTGAGCAGGCTGCTAGTGATTTGACGAAGTAATCAGGTATTCGCTGCCATTAAAGATGCGCGGGCGGCCCAGGAACAGCCGCAGCACCACGACGTGCAGGTGTATGACCAGGAATAGACCGCCAGTAGCCAGCGCCAGTAGCACGACGGAGCCTACAGATGGGAAGCGGGCATCGCCAATGTGCACTGCGCCCAGCAGATAGGGAATGGCAACTTTCAGGGTGGCGATGGTATATACGGCCCACACTGCCAGCCAAGCTGTACGTAGCACCACCCTGCGGATGATGGTTCGCAGGTGGGCGCCTGGTGCCACATTTACATAGGTCAGCTGCTCGCGGGCTTCACGGGCGCTTTGGACGGTGGTGTATATGGCCGAAATGATTAAGTAAATCACGGTTCCGACGGCAAACCAGAATATATACAGGACAAGAACATTCACTAGTTCGGCGGTATTTTGCTGCAGACTGCCCGCAGCACCACCCAGTGTTTGGCTGCCGCCAGCAATTTGCCAGTTCAGGTACTGCTGCTGGAGCTCACTACCCTCATAGCGCCCCTGGAAGAGCAGTGCGATAACGATACCCAGCGCAAGGACGGTGCCAATGATGCCACTGATCCAAGAGGGCAGGATGAGGAGCTTCATAAGCTGCTGCGTGTGGCGATCCATTTACAGCCATTGTATAGAGTTGCTTCATAACCGTAAAGCTTACGGCAATAGTGCTTGCCATTGGAAAATGCTTGTGATTAACTGAAGAAAAGCTATAAGCGAAAATAAAAAGGAATACCATGCCAGCCAAGAAACCTGCTCCGCGCAAAGCCTCAGCCAAGAAGGCTCCTCAGAAGTCTGCCAAATTTAAGCCGTATCAACGCTTTGACCGCCGCTTAATCCTGCTGGCTATCGGCGTGTTCGCGGCCATCGCTGTTGCCCTCATCCTGCGTAGCTTTGCGGCAGTACCATCCGGCTTTGTGTATCGTGACGGCAGCAAGATGATGCTGAACGGCGCGCAGTATAAGTTCGTGGGCTTTAACGCCTATGGTATGACTGGTTGTGAAACTGGTACTCCCTGGAACCAATCGCAAATTGATGCCTACTTCAAGTCTTTGCCGCCGGCCAGCGTAACTCGTATCTGGGCCTTCAAAGACCGCAGTAGTAACCTTGATTTGGTTGTTGCCCGGGCCGAAGCCAACAACCAGAAGCTGGTTATGACCCTTGGTAACGGTCTGAAGAACTGTGAAGGCCCGAGCTTTGACGGCGGCCAGGATAATGGCCAGAGTAAGGGCAATGCCTGGTTCCAGAGCACCTACAAGGGCGCATGGATGAACTGGGTTAAGACCGCTGTTGGCAAATACAAGAACTCGCCCGCTGTGGCAATGTGGGAAGTCTCTAATGAGGGCAACCACCAAGCGAGCGCTTCAGCCGCAACAATGGCTGCCTATTACGACACTACTGCCGCTGCCATTAAGGCTATCGATGCACAGCACTTAGTCAGTACCGGTGCGCTGGCCCCATACACCTACGGTGGTGAGGCTGGTTACCGCGATATCCACGACGGTGCCAACATCGACGTCGTCAGCTTCCACGAATACGACGGCGGTACTGTTTCTAACCACTTCGCATCGTCCATTAAGGTCGCAAATGCCCTGAACAAGCCGTTCATGATTGGCGAAACCGGCTCACCCGATTCCAACCTGTGTGGCCAAGCAAACGCTGACTACCTGAAGGCCCGCTTCAACGCCTACCTGAGCGGTGGCGCCTCCGGTGTACTGATCTGGAATCGTAGCCTGCGCAGCTGTGGTGGCTGGAGCGTCGGCCCTGGCGATGCCACTGCCAACATGGTCAGTAGCTATAAGATTGCCGGTGTGGTCACGACACCACCAACCACCCCCAAGCCAACCCCAACCCCAACACCTACTCCTACGCCGACCCCAACGCCCACACCGACCCCAACTCCTAACCCCGTACCAAAGCCTACCCCTGGTCCTTCGCCAACTACTCCTACGCCCACCAATCCTGGCTCCTCCGGCGATGTGCAAGCCCCCAGCAATCCGACCAATTTCCGTGCAGCTCGTGTTACCTCATCCTCGGTTACCTTGCGCTGGAACCCGAGTGCCGACAATGTGGGCGTCAAGGGCTACCGCATTTACCTGAATGGCAGGCAGATTGGTGACCAAACCCACAACAGCCTAATCGTGAACGGTCTGCGCTCCAACCGTACCCATACCTTTGAAGTCCAAGCTTACGATGCGGCTGGTAATGTTTCGGCCAAGGCCAAAGTAACCGCCAAGACCTTGTACCGCTGGCGCTGGTGGTGGTAAAGCGTACCACTCGCACCATAGCCGTACTGAGTAGTGCGGCGGTGGTGCTGCTCACAATGGCTTGTACCCTCGCTCTGAGCTGGCACCAATCCAACCGCAGCGAAGCCAAGGCTGACGTTGCCATCCTGAGCGAGCAGATTATCAGCGCCGCTACTGCCCTCAAGGCACCGGCGCCGGTAGACCCCAAAACTGGTGATGTCTATTTTCCCGAAGCCCGCTTGTTTTTGCCAGCAGGTGACACGCCGCTGCAGCTGACTTACGGCTATGACATAGAAGATAACGGCCAGCGTAACCTGAGTATCAGTACACGGTTCATTACACAGCGTAATGCCACCAGGATGCGTAGTGCGACAGATATGGAAAGCATGTTTACGCACGTGCCCAAACTCCAGGCTTGCCTGCGTGGTATCCGTGTTATGTCTGTACCTTTGACCCAAAAAGACTATGCCCTGCAGGGTACGGTGGACGCCGGTAACAGCAGGACACTTTACCTGTATACCGAAAAAGGCTGTAGCGAAATTAACGGTACGGCTACGCTCCTCAAAAACTTGCAGGCGTACTAGTTACCTAGGCTCCAAACCGTTCGGCTTTGATGCGTGCCGAGGGGACGCCTAAGTCAACGGCATGCTGGGCCATAGCCTCCACGAAGCCATTGGTGCCACAGATGTATACCGTGCCTGCAGCTTGGATAGCAAGCTGTTCCAGCGTAGCCTGCAAAAGGGCTGGCGTAATGCGGCCGCTGGCACCCTGCCAATCAGCCGGCTTGCTGTCTGATAGTGTGATGGTAACCTGCTCATTACCAAGTAATTCGTCTTTATAAATGATTTCATCATAGGTGCGTGCACTATACAGCACGTGTATTGGTGCGGTGCT
>DASPHS010000091.1:0-5040 GCA_035629475.1 Saccharimonadales bacterium (SeqCode) | reverse complement strand
CGCGGTGCTGGTATTGCCCGGGCTGACGGCGTGGCTGTCAATGTATCGAACTATATCGCGACACCCGTCATAACCGAATGGGCTCAGCGATTAGTCCAAGTCGTTGCTGTGCCTGACAAGCGATTGGGTGTTGTCATCGATACCAGCCGCAACGGCCAAGGTGCCCCACCGGCAGAGGTGAAAGGTGATGCCCGCTGGTGCAATCCTGCTGGACGTGGCCTTGGCAAGCGGCCAACAACCGCCACGGGCGTTGCAGGCGTAGATGCGTACCTATGGATTAAGAATGTTGGCGAAAGCGACGGCGACTGTTTTGGCAACCCGCCAGCCGGCACCTTTAATGTGCCGAAAGCCCTTGAGCTTGTCCGTAACGCCGAGTAGTAAACCTAGCGCGTTACATTGACCATTTGAGCTACAGATGGCATGCCGTCATCGTTTACGACAAAGAGCATGTACCAGCCGTTTGGCAGGAGGTTCTTGTCGCTTGGAATCTGGACGCTTACGCCCTCATTGGTCTGGGTGACAACTGCCCCGACTGAGCGCTGTTCGATGTTTGTTACATGGGTAGTGCTGCTCGGTGGAATAAGCCGGGCGTATTTGATGTTTGCCGGGTCGGGTGATGCCAGGTTGAGTGTCTGACCGCGGCTGATGTCCTGCTTGTGGACACCGGTAGCCACTGGCCGGTCACTGCGGAAGAATTGCGGTGGTGTAAAGATTTCCAGGCGCTGTTCAAAGGTACCCTGTTTGGTATTAGCTTTGTCGCTGAAAAGCGGGTCGTTGCCGAACACGAGGATGCGGCCATCAGGTAACAACAGTGAGCCCGAATGGTAGCCACGCCCCACACGCTCGTCGGCCATGGGCCGTACTTTATTGGTGGTGGGGTTGATCATGACTGATTTGTAGGAGTAGCTGTCGCCTTTTGAACGGTAGTCAGCGGTACCACCGGCGGCAAAGATTTCATCCCACGGGGTTACCGTCAGGTTGATGTAGCGTAGAGCGGCTGGCAAGTCCGGGCCCGGTGTAAAGACGGGATTTGGAGCGGCAATGTCGATCATGTCCACCCGTTTGCTGACCAGTTCTGATTCGCCAATGCCACCACCACCGGCCACCATGACGCGCCAGCTCTGACTGCCATCATTTGAGCCCTGTAGCGGTGGAAGCATGGTTGAGCCACTGGTTTCCAGCATAGCGGTGTCCCGCAGGCCAGTTACGGGCGTAAAGGTATCGGTCTTAACATTCCAGAAGCCTGGCTCACGGCCCTTGTCTGCTGGCCCATAGCCGGCGTTAGAACCGGAATAGAACAGTACATCGGGGTTAGCGGTGTGGAAGAGCGCCGGATAGGTTGGGAACGGCTGATCAGGCCCCCAGCTCCACTGCTTGGTTGCAGGGTCATACCATTCGGTGGTCTCGGTAATCACCCCGACGTTATCCAAACCGGAAACGGCCAAGACGTTGCCGTCCGTCATAACTGGTAGCGAGGCGTACCAGCGGCTTTCTTTCATGTCACCGACCCTAATATATTTTTCGGCTATCGCATCGAATTCATAGGCAACGTCATCGCCACGGAAGTCTTGCTTGTTGAGGGTCATGGGACCACCTTGGCCGTATATGTTCTGGCGATCAATGCCCTTCAGGCCGTCAATGCGGTACTGTAAGTGTTTATCGGTCACATACGACTTGTCTTCGGCTTCGGCCTCCACAAAGACCTTCACGGAACTGTGGTGGACGGTTGCCTTCCCCTTGCCATGCTCCATTTTGTGGGCGGGCGGCAGCTTAACGGCTTCGGTGGATAGGTATGCTTTGCCGTCAGGGTTAATAAAGCGCGTTCCTTTGGGGAGGGTACGCACGCCGTCGTCAGGGTTTTCGTTGTGGATGATCATGGCGCCACCAGGCTTGGTGACGTCACCTTCCATAAGCTCGTAGCCACTGGTACCGCCGGCTACCAGCAAGTTGCCCTGCTGCAGGAACGTGTGGCCAGCGCAGAAGAGGTCTGCGGGTGTTTCAATCGGCTTGACTTCCATCGTTGCTGGGTCGAGCACGACTGTCTTGAGTACTTTGATGCTGCCTTCATTGTTGTAGGCGTTAAAGTTCTCGCGGTTGTTGCCGGAGCCAGCGACCAGCAATACCTTGCCGGTAGGCAGTAACGCACCGTGGATGGCGTTCAAACGGAACTCTTTGGGGAGATCAATAACATTCCAGTGGCCGTACTGCTGCTTGTATTCCTGTGAGTTGACCTTTGTTTCGTGGCGCCATGCAGCATATGCCGGCAAAGATGCGGGCAGCGAAGCTAAGATTAATGCCAGGATAGTGGCAACAAACAAAAAGAGTGGCTGGCCACGCCGGAGCGTGCGTTGATTACTGGGCATGATTGGTCTCCTCTCCTAAGATTAATCGTGGTGCGGAACGGGCTTTCTTGGCGGCCTGGAGCCGGACTTTGACTGCGAGGCTGGTGGCAATAACCAATGGTGCAAAACAGACAGCCAGCAGACAGAGCGACCATACCACCATGGCGGGGTGCATGTGGCCATGATGGGCACCATATGCCAAGGCGGCCATCAGTACGGCTGCCCATTGCAGATGTGTGCGGAATGAAGCCAGGCTATCCAAGGTGACGCCATTACTACCCTTTTGGGTTACCACAAAGCCGGGCTTTTTGCCGCTCAGGATACCCCAGAGCGCCGAAAAGTAGATTGGTGCGGCCAAAGAGGACAACACAATCCCTGGTACGCCCCATGAGCCCTCTGCTTCGTGTGGCGAAACGTTGTAGCGACGGTTCCAGAAGTACAGGCTGAGCTGCATGATGGTCGCCATCAGATACAGTGAGATGAACTCGCTCCAAGGGGCGATAACTGCGGTAGCGCCTGTGGTCAGGAATATGGCGCTACTGATGACGGCCAACAGCCATGTAAGTGCGGCAATCGGGTAATAGGTCATGATTAATACGTAGTGCAGCTTGGTGCGGGGGTGGGCCTTGAAGATGATTTTCCAGAAGGAGCGCCGCCAGGTGTCAAAGGCACCAGCTGCCCAGCGCCACTGCTGGGTAAAGTATGGTCCCCAGCTGTCAGGACCTTCACCGATGGCCAATACATCAGGGGTATAGACTGACTTCCAGTGGTTGTTGGTGTCGGGGTTACGCTCGGCATGGATAGCAATACCCGTTGCCATGTCTTCGGTAATACAAGGCTGGATGCCATTAATCTGGTCGAGGGCCGTTGTGCGCACGGCGTAGTTGGTGCCTACGAACATAGGCGACTGGCTGGCATTGCCGGCGCGTTGGATGGTGCTCTGAAAGAATGAAGCTTGCGATTCAGCCCAGCGTGCTACCAAGCCACCCAAACCTGGCCCGTAGTTGCCATATACTTGCGGACCGACAACAAAGGCGACATCAGGGTCACGGAAGTAGCCCAGCAGACGTAACAGGAAGTTTGGTTCCGGTACTTGGTCGGTGTCAACACCGGCCATAATGTCATAGCGGTAGCCCTGCTCAGAGACATAGGTGCCCCAGGCATTCAGGTTGCCGTGTTTGGTGCGGGCGGCATAGAAAGGATCGGGCTGGGCTGGACGAGGCGCCTTGGGATGTAGCAAGCGCTGGAGCTTGCTGCGCAGACTGGTAGTCGGCTTGGGGGTGTTCCAGCGTTCAACCCCTTTGCGGCTAAAGTGGTGCACACCTAATGAAGCACATAGTTCCCGCAGCTCTGGGTCGTCGGTTTCGTCAAGGAGCCAAACATCTACGGTTCCTTGCGTGTAGGATACGCGCCTGGCGGCTTCGAGCGTCTTGCGCACGATGGAAACCGGCTCACCTGGTGCCCGGGTGGTAATAAAGGCGACGCGCAGCCCCTTCTGTGGTGGCATAGGAATCGGGTCGCGGGCCTTAAGGGTGGAACGGGCTGCCGAGAAGGCGCCGATAATAACCAATACCTGCAGGAGCATCAGGATGCCCAGCATCAGTATGTTTTGTAGGTGGACGGGAGAATTAGGCTCTTGTATAGCCACCCAGTGAGCTGGCAGGAACAGGATGCCAGCAAACATAATGACCAGCAAGAAGGCCAAGCCGACCATCGTAATGGCCCATACGCGATACGACGGACTTTCGTAGCTGAGGATTGATTTGAAGTGTACAACAGGCGGTTTTTCTTTTGGTAAACGCTGAATAGGCCCAGCAAGCGTGCTGAAACGTTTCATGCGACTGGATTGTTGGTAACGGCGTTTAGACATAATTACTCAATGCAATCGGGTTTATCCTGCAGTACAGGCCCACAATTAAAACACTATTGTAATATAAAATAGTAAAAATGTCTATAGCGTTATGTAATAATGCTAAAGCTTTTAGTTCAGCGGGTTGGGATGCGTAGCGCCTACGGCTTGCATACGGGCAGTCGCAGTGGCATCAGGCTCGGGGCTCAAACGCAGTATGCCAATCAATTCTTTGAGCATGGCGCTGCTCCAATTGAGTGGCGAGTGGGGTGATGGTACGTGCAAGTGCTCGCCGCTGGGAAGCTCAAAGGCAATCCAGCATTCCGGCATTTCCCCCTCAGGAACCGGAGCTACCTGGTGCAGTCCATCCCTATTGCGCACCACATTAACCTGCTTTTTGCCCGTTACCAGTGACAGTGCCGTATTAAGGAAATAGGTGGCAAGCTGTAGGTACTCGACAGCCTGTTCCGGCTTGCCTGCCTGCTGGAGGGTAGCATAGCGGCTGGCTGCCCAAGAGCCGACCTGGCTGAGTGGATGTGTCCAGGCCGCGGGTTTGCCGCCCGGTGTTAATTTGTCGCGCAGCTCCTGCTTATGGTCCAGGTCAGCTTCACGCCGGGCGGTTTGGGCGTCATGGGCAATTTTGCGCTTGATGCCCCCGATAACCCACTGGGCACTGTTGGTGTAGCCATTCTGGCGCAGATAGGAGTCCTTGTGGTAGCGCATCATGCCGTTGGTCTGCGGGTCTACGAGGGTGAATAACTGCATGAGCACCATGTTTTCAATGCTTTCGGCGCTCATGGGTTTGTTGTTGTGGTGTGCCATAGGAATACGCCGTTCAGCCAGTAGTTC